>NZ_SJOT01000007.1:0-106535 GCF_012027795.1 Megasphaera sp. SW808 | reverse complement strand
TACGGGTTCGCTGACGGCTACGGGAGACGTTACGGCGGCCAGCTTCAAAGTAGGAGACAAGACCTATATTACGAGTACGGGACTGAATGCAAACAGCCAGAAGATTACGAATGTAGAAGACGGTAATCTGGATTCTGGTTCGAAAGATGCCGTCAATGCCGGACAACTGTATGACGTGAAGCAGTCCATTAAGACGTATGCAGACGGTGATGGGATTATGATTGCCGGAGACGACAATAAAATATCCGTCAATATTGGCAAAGGATTGGAAATTGCCGACGATAAGGTACAGGTCAAAGTCAACGGCAGCAACCTAACGCTGGATGAAACAAACGGATTGGGTCTGTCCACAACCTTGACTGGTCTTGCGAGCATAGAAACGGGAACGCTGACCGCGACAGGAGCCGTCACGGCGGGAAGCTTTTCTACGACGAATGGTAGCGCCACTATCGGTAATATTACTATCAATGCAAATAACGGTGGAAAGATTACTGGTTTGACTGACGGCGTTGTGAGTGAGAATTCGACCGAGGCTATTAATGGAAGCCAGCTTTGGGAAGTTCAGCAAGACATCCAAGGTATTTCCGATTTGGCTGTAACTTATAGGAATAAAGATAAGCAAGCAGTCGATTTATCCTACAATAACGGTAATGGTACTACGATTACTAACGTGGCTGCTGGAGATATTAGTAAGGCAACTTCTATGGATGCTGTCAATGGCGGACAGTTGTATGCTACGAATCAGATTGTCGGCGACGGCGACTACTCGTCCAATAATTTCTTGACAGATAAAACAGCCAGTGGCGGCATGAATTTAACGGACGCTGCCAGCGCGTTGGATAAGGCTATTGGTAATAACCATTATACTGGACAAGGCGTATTAGAAACTAACACCACTGGACAAAATTATGGTAGCATAACAGATACTATTTCTGCACTAGATTTAAAAATTGGCGATCTAACCTTTACTCAACAAAATGTATTAAAAGGTGAACAGCCATCTGTAACAGTAGCACTTGGCACGCTAAATGAAGCTGTTGGATCGATGGATTTTAATAGCGGTATGAATTACATAGCTAGTGGTTCTGATTTGACCCAAGCTGCTCGGACTCTTGATACCACAATTTCCGCAGTAGCAAATGCAGTAGGTGTTCGTGTAACTCCTGAAGGAGGGCTTTCGACTACGATTGATTGGACAGGTTCAAGTATTGCACAAGGTGAAAGTGTCGTAAGTGCGATTAAGAATATAGACGGACGTGTTTTGACCTTGGAAAACGCCAGCAATACTCTTTCTACCTTCTCCCGCTCCAACATCAGCACCCTCAGCGCTCTCAGCAACATGGATATGAGCGCAGTCAATACGCTTTCGTCGTTGAGTGCTGACGACCTTGCGGCGATTTCTACGCTGTCCGAAGACGGCAGTGTTCCGGCAGCCAATGGGGATCCGTCGGGCAGACCGGACAGAGGCCCGAGCAGCGGTTCGGAAGGTTCTTCGACGCACGATGGAGAATCCCAGACGATGGATCATGACCTGAATGTGACGGGAGACGTAAGCGTTGGCGGAACTCTGGACGTGACGGGTGAAGCGAACTTTGGCAGCAACGTCAATGTCAGCGGCGATTTGGATGTTCAGGGCGAAACGAATATGCACGGTACGCTCAACATGAACAACAACAAGATTACGGGCGTAGCGGCCGGTGAAATTTCTGCTGATTCGACGGACGCCGTAAACGGCAGCCAGCTCCATGACGCATGGCAGCAGATCAACAGCAACACGGAAAACATCGGCATCTTAGGCAGCGCAGTCAACAAGCTGGGCGACCGCATCGAGCGTGTCGGCGCAGGGGCAGCGGCGTTGGCGGCCTTGCATCCGCTGGACTTTGATCCGGATAACAAGCTGGATTTTGCGGCGGGCTTCGGTAACTACCGCGGCGCGAGCGCCGTGGCTATAGGCGCGTTCTACCGTCCCAGCGAAAACGTCATGTTCAGCGTCGGCGGCGCATTTGGCGGCGGCGAAGACATGGTGAACGCCGGCGTTTCCTTCAAGGTCGGCGCAGGCTCGGGCAGCGCGACGACGTCTCGGACGGCTATGGCCAAGTCGCTCAAGTCTATGCAGGAAGTCGTAGCGACGCAGGACGCCCAGTTGGCGCAGCAGCGCGAACAGATCGACAAGCTGACGGCTATGGTCGAGCTCCTCATGGAACAGAGCGGCCAGACACAGCCGAAGGAAGACGGCGCAGATACGGCGCAGCCGCAGCAGTAAGACGATACGGGCAGCCTCGACGGGCTGACCGAAGGCAAGAGAATACGGGTCGGGGGGATGTCCTCCGGCCCGTTTTTTCTGGGCAAAAATAATTTTTGAAATATAAAAAGTTCAGAAAATATAAGGTATATGCCTGCATAGCATTTAATCTTTTCGATGTTCTGGCCTTTGCTTCGTATGTATGCTAAGGATTTCCTCTTATTTCTTTCTATTCCTTTTCGGATTTTTGCGGAAATTTAGATTTTTAAGGAAATAAATATATTTCTTCATGTCCCATATACAGTAGAGGGGCGAGCAGGAAGGACGGCGCGCCTCACCGGAAGTATACGTATCCTAAGTGAAGGGAAAGGAGGAAGGACCGATGGCAGAACGTACGCCTGTTTCCAGCAAGCTGAAGCTGACCGTGTCGTATCAGGACGGCAGCGGCGCGCAGAAGACCCGTCAGGTCACGTTGGCTCATTTGAAGTCCGGCGCAGAGCCGGCCAATATCGTCGACGTCGTGACGGCTCTCGGCACGCTGCAGGACGACCCGTTTACGGCGATCCGCGAAGTAGTGGAACACGAGATTTCGGCCTAAGGGCCCGACTATACTAGGGAAAGGAGGTACCGGCTATGGCTGTGACGAAAACGAGAACGCTCCAGCTCGAATTTCTCGACGGGGGCGGCAACAGCGTCGTCTACTCCCTGAAGGACCCGAAAGAGGGCCTGGACAAGGCGACGGTCGAAGCGGCGGCCCAGACGATCGTCGAGAAGAAGGTCTTCGCGACGGCTGACGGCGACCTGGCGTCGCTGAAGCAGGGCCAGATCGTGACCCGCAGCGTCGAGACCATCGACGAGTAAAAAAACGCGCCGGGCGGCATGTCTCGGGCCCAAGGCCTGAGGCCGCCTGCCGGCGCATATTATGTGAATCGATTGGAGGAGTTCGAAATGACCGAAGCGCTGCGGCCTTGGATTCGCGAGGCCCAAAACGGCAGCACCGAAGCTGTCGAATTTATTTTAGAGCAGTTTCATCCCCTCATCTGCAAGCATTCTCGGAAGAACCGCCACCACTACGACTCGATGGACGAGGCTCGTTCGACGGCCCATTTGGCGATTATCGACTGCATCCACGCCTTTGACCTGAACAGCGACGAGGATGCGCCGCGGGCCTTCAACCGCACGATTCAGAGCCGGTTTCGCCGGGAAAGCCGCCAGAACCAGGTGTATTGGGCGAGGGTGGAGAAGAACATCGTCGGTGAGGACGCGGCGACGGATTTGCCGCCCATTATCGACGAGCTGGCGCCGGACCCGCATCACTACATGGACTTCGTCGGCCTGCGGGACGACCTGGATCTGCACCTGAGACGCCTGAGCGAGCGGGAACGGCGGTTTTTGCATCTGCGCTACGTCGCCGATATGACGCTGGCAGCTATCGCCGCCCTGCACGGCTTGTCGCCCTCGCAGGTATGTAAGGTCATCAAGGGGGCGGAACATAAATTAAAATCGGCCATGACGGCCCAGGAATACAAGGATATTTCGCCATGACAGCTGTGCCGGATGATGCGGGCTCGTGCGTCCGGCATCAGAGCGAACGTGGCGAAGACGGGGGAGCTGAGAGGCTCTTTTTTTTGTGCCTGGAACAGGGGGAAGGTGCCGTTTTTGGCATAGGTCATTTGTTGCCGAATCGTACATATGTTTAGTATACTATAAGTAGAAGGCGGCGAGGCCGTGAAGCGAATCAAGGACTGGGAAGCAATTTCCTGTTTTTAAAGGTCATGCAGAATAAAAGGCTGTGCCAGCATCTGATTGAGAAAATACTGCAAATCAAGATCGTCGAGATTACCTACCCTGACACGGAAAAGAGCATCGACGTCCGCTGGGACAGCAAGAGCGTTCGCCTCGACGTATACGTCAAGGACGAAACGGGCCGGGTCTACGACATTGAAATGCAGTGCGAAAACGAAGCGAACAACGGCCTGGCCAAACGGACGCGGTATTATCAGGGAATGATCGACATGGAGCTCTTGAATAAAGGCGACGTATATGATAACTTAAAGCCATCGTATATTATATTTATTTGTACCTTCGACGCCTTTGCCAAGGGCCGGCCCATGTATACCTTTCGGAACCGCTGCGTAGAAGAAGACGGCTTGGAGCTGAACGACGAGGCGACGAAGATATTCCTGAACAGCAAGGGCGACAGCGAGACGCTGGACCCGGATGTACGGGCGTTTTTGAGATAGGTAGACGGAAAGGCGGCGGAGGGGAGCTTTATGAAAGCCGTAGAAGACGAAGTCATGAGAGTGAAGGAGCACAAGGAAACGAGGCGAGAATATATGACGTACGCAATGGAAATTAAACGGCGCGAGCTGGCGAAGTTTAAAGAAGGCCGAGAAGAAGAGCGGTCGTCGATTATTTTGAACATGCTGAAAGACGGTGTTGCTAAAGAAATCATAGCAAAATATGTACGTGTTTCTGTGGAATATGTTACAGAGCTAGGAAAAAAGAATCACTTATTGTAATCTGAATAAGGCATCTGCGGGAGTGGACGCCTTATGTTGTGAGGCAGGGCCTCGTTTTTGCAAGGGAGACAGCGAGACGTTGGACCCGGATATATGGGCGTTCCTGCGGTACGTCGATGGAAAAGCGGCGGAGGGGGCGTTTGTGCAGGCCTTGGATACGGAAGTGAAAGCTATCAAGCAGCATAAAGAAACGAGGCGAGAATATATGACGTTGGCGATGGAGTTAAAGAGACAAAGACAATTTGGTCGAGAAGAAGGCCGAGAAGAGGGGCGAGAAGAAGGGCGGCAAGAAGAACGGTTAAAAATGATACTAGCGATGCTGCGGAAGGGATTTTCCGTAGAGAGCATTGCAGAATGTGCGCAAACCTCGGTAGAATATATCATGGAATTAGGAAAAAAGAATCATTTGTTGTAATCTGAGTAAGGCATTTGCGGAAGCGGGTGCCTTATTTCATGAGATGGGATCTCGTTTTTGCAAAGACGACAGGAGCTGCTGGCTCTCAGACGTGCAGGCGTTTCTGCGGTACGTTGATGGAAAAGCGGCGGAGGGGGCGTTTGTGCAGGCCTTGGATACGGAAGTGAAAGCTATCAAGCAGCATAAAGAAACGAGGCGAGAATATATGACGTTGGCGATGGAGTTAAAGAGAATGTTTGCCGAAGGCGAGAGAACGGGCGAGCAAAAGAAAGAGACAATGATGATATTAGAAATGCTGCGTGAAGGTATTTCTAAAGAGACTACTGCTAGATGTGCGCGTGTATCGGTTGAGTATGTAGTAGAATTAGGAAAAAGGAATCATTTGCTGTAATTTGGGCAAGGTGCCTGCGGGAGTAGACGCCTTATGTTGTAAGATAGAATTTCGTTTTTGCACAGACGACAGCGAGGCGTTGGACCCGGATATACGGGCGTTCCTGCGGTACGTCGATGGAAAAGCGGCGGAAGGGGCCTTTGTGCAGGCCTTTTGTAAAAGCGACAGCGCGAAGGCTATGCAGGTGTTTTGCGGTACGTAGACGGCGAGGCGACGCAGCAATTGAGAGCCGTCTCAGTGGATCGGGAATGGGGCGATATTTCATCGGGACTATTGTGCCGGATGCTGAGGACGCATGCGTTTGGCATCCGTGGGAAGATAACGGTGAAGGGCTGCGTGATTCTTTTCTCAGAGCATACGCCATGCCCCGGCGCAGAACATACGAAACAGACCGAAGGACGAGGAACATGGGTCGTCTTTCGGTCTGTTTTTTTACTTTCATTGGTTTTGTATAAGTCTTATGGGATGCCCGGTATGTTGAGGGGAAATGCGTGAGGACGGGCTGCGTCCGGCGTGTCCGGTACGTAGACCGTCAAAAACGACGGCAGCACTTCCAAATCGAGGGGGAAGGCCGGCCCTTCGTCGCCGTCCATATTGGTCGACAGGGGATGGTCGTCTACGATGGAGATCTTGGCCCGGGTCGTCGTCATGAGGGTCATGTATTCGCTGCTCAGGGGCGCGCCGGCGAGAAATTCCGGCACGAGCTTGAGCAGGTCCAAATAGGTAAAATCCTTGAATACGGCCAGCCAGATCTTGCCGTCGTCTACGCGGGCCTGGGGGGCGATGTTGCGGAAACTGCCGACGGAGCTGGTCAGCATGGCGACGAGCAGAGGCGAGCGGTAAATCATTTTGCCATCGTCCGTTTCGATTTTAAACAGCGACGTCTGGTGGTTCTGCAGGGCCTTGATGCCCGTGAGGAAATAGGCCAACGGCCCGAGGCGGGTTTTCTGCTCGATGGAGACGTGGCCGACGGCTTCGGGCATGATGCCGGCGGCGATGGTGTTGACGAAATAGCAGTCGTTGGCCCGGGCGATGTCGACCTTCGTCGTCCGGCAGTGCTTGAGCATGGCAATGGCTGCTTCAGGGTGCAGGGGAATGCGCAGGGCCCTGGCCAGGTCGTTGACCGTACCCAGAGGGATGAATCCGAAGTTGATGGGGCGGTTGGCCTGAGCCAAGCCGTTGATGGTTTCATTCAGCGTGCCGTCGCCGCCCATGGAAAATACGGCGTGGAATCCGTCAAGGGAGGCTTCTTTCGCCCAGGCTGTCGCATCGCCGGCTTTCTCCGTCTGTCTCAGCTCTACGAAATCAAACATAGTCTCCAGCTGCGCTTTCAGTGCGTCCTTATGATATTTGGCCCGTTCCCGGCCGGCTGTCGGGTTGATGATCAGCATACACCGTTCCAAAGTACATATCCCTCCATGCTGTTAAAATACGCCGTAGCTGTAGGCTGTAATAATGTACTATTATTATAGCCAGAAACGATTCGCAAGTGAAGACGGGAAGGGGGGATTTGTAAAAAAATTTTTACAGCCAAAACATGACGGCTATGGAAAAGGAGTTGACCGCCTGCCGTCGAACTACATATTATAGTAAAATATAGCGGCAGCAACGCGTATCATAAGGGAGGAATGACAATGGATATACAATTTGACGCGGCCTGTTACCCCTACGCCTCGCGCCGGGAGGTCGTATACGGCCGCCGCGGCATGGTGTGCACGTCCCAGACCCTGGCCGCCCAGGCGGGCCTCGATATGCTCAAGCAGGGAGGCAACGCCGTGGACGCCGCCTTGGCGACGGCTATCAGCTTAGTCGTCCTGGAGCCGACGAGCAACGGCCTGGGCAGCGACGCCTTCGCCCTCATCTGGACGAAGGGCAGGCTCCACGGCCTGAACGGCAGCGGCTGGTCGCCCCAGGGGCTGACGTGGGACAGCCTGCATGATAAAGGCTTAGACGCCGTGCCGCACCGGGGCTGGGCGCCGGTCATGGTGCCGGGCGCGCCGGCGTCTTGGGCGGAAATCCACGAGCAGTTCGGCAAGCTGCCCTTTGAAGCTCTCTTTGAGCCGGCAATCTATTACGCTGAACACGGCTATGCCGTCATGCCGAATTTGGCGGCCATGCTGGCCGAAAGCTGGGAAAGCTTCGCGCCCTACCGGGAGGAAGAAGCCTTTTCCGGGCTGTTTTCCACCTTTTTCCCGCAAGGGCGGCCGGCCCAGGCCGGGGAAATCCTGCGCCTTCCCGATCATGCCGCGTCGCTGCGCCTGCTGCGTGATACGCGCTGCCGGGCATTGTACGATGGCGAGCTGGCCGACGCCATAGACGACTGGTCGCGCAGGACCGGCGGCTATATCCGCAGGGACGATCTGGCGGAATACAAGCCCCAGTGGGTCGAGCCCATCCATACGAACTACCGGGGCTACGACGTGTGGGAGATTCCGCCGAACGGCCACGGCCTAGTCGTGCTGATGGCCATGAACATCGCCAAGGGCTTCGATTTTGCTGAGCGGGATACAGTCAAGTCCTTCCACCGGCAGATTGAAGCCATGAAGCTGGCTTTTACGGACGGCCGCCAGTACATTGCCGACCCGCGGTTCATGAAGACCGACGTGTCCTACTGGCTGTCTGACGAATACGCCGACATGCGCCGCAGCCTCATCGGCGAAGAAGCGGTGCTGCCGACGCCGACAGACGCCAATAACGGCGGCACGGTCTACCTGTGCGCCGCCGACGCGGAAGGCAATATGGTCTCGTATATCCAGAGCAACTTCGACGGCTTCGGCTCGGGCATCGTCATTCCGGGACGGGGCATCGCCCTGAGCGACAGGGGCAGCAATTTCAGTATGGATCGCAGCAGCGACAACTGCGTCGGCCCGCGCAAGAAATCGTACCACACGATCATCCCCGGCTTCTTGACCAAGGACGGGCAGCCCATAGGCCCCTTCGGCGTCATGGGCGGCTTCATGCAGCCGCAGGGACAGATGCAGGTCCTCATGAACACCATCGATTACCACCTCAACCCCCAGGCGGCCCTCGACGCGCCGCGCTGGCAGTGGGTCGGCGGCAAGCGCATCGAAGTAGAGCCGGCCGTTCCGTCTGAAATCGTAGAAGGCCTGCGGGCCAGGGGACACGACGTCGTCGTCAATCCCAACATCATTTCGTACGGACGGGGCCAGATCATCTGGAGAAATGACGAAGGCGTCCTCATGGGAGCGACAGAACCCCGGGCTGACGGCGTCGTCGCCGCCTGGTAAGGGACGGAGCCAGCGAGCCTGTCCCGGTTCTTCCGACGGGAAACAAGGCCTTGTTTGTACCGTTTTTCACAGACAAATTTTTTGCATGACAATAAAAAATTAGGCATAACATTTCTTTGGCAAGACTGACAGCATACGGCGCCTGCGTACGCTGTCAGTCTTTTTGTCATGTCCTGAAAGGACAAAATATACTATAAATGCATTACTTATGGCCTGTAATTGCGATTTTAGTATATGGCGAATATTTTTTGCAAAAGACATTGCAAAAAATTTATTGCGATGATAAAATCTTATCGAAATAAGAAAGGAGGGGACGACATGAGAAAATTAGAGACCTATATACCATTAGTAGAATTTTTGGGAAAAGCCTTAGGGGAACATTGTGAAGTAGTATTACATGATGTAAGCGATCCGGAACATTCTATCGTGGCTATTGCGAATGGACATCTAAGCGGACGCAGTATCGGCGGCTCGCTGACCGATATGGTGCTGAAGCTCCTTCGCCAGGGCGACAAAGAACAAACGCAGTACGTCGTCAATTACCACGGCAAGGGAAGTACGGGTCATCTGTTTCGCTCGTCTTCTTATTTTATCCGAGGCGACGAAGGCTCGATCATCGGCGTGCTGTGCCTCAACTACGACGTGCAGCCTTACATCACGGCCCGGGAGATCATCGATAAGGAAATCCTTAAAGGCCTGAAGCTGGAAGAATTCCTTCCGGCAAGCCACGAAGACGCCGTGCCTGCCGACGCCGTCGAGAATTTGTATAAAAACGCCGGCGACGCCATCGAGAGCATGATCGACAAGCGGCTGGCGGAATATCCCGTAGAGCCGAAGCGCCTGTCCATGAAAGAACGCATTCAGGTCAGCCATGATTTGAATGAAGACGGCCTGTTCCTGCTCAAAGGCGGGATTTCAGCCCTCGCCGAGCGGCTGGAGGTGTCGGAGCCGACGGTATATCGGTATTTGCAGCGCATCCGCCGGGAAGAATAAGCGGACGAGCTGATTTGAAACTGGTTTAATGTATCGGATTTGGAATAGGGGACGAAGCCGGTATTTATTTATATTTTTGTCATATATTTTGTAAAGGAGATGGATTTTTAACATGGCAACAACGAAGTTGACTCACGCCCAGAAAGCTGGCATGACGGAAGCGGAATGGAAAGAAGCGATTAAGTTTGACGGCACCGACTGGGGCTGGGTCATTATGAGCATCGGCATGGCTATCGGCGCCGGTATCGTATTTCTCCCCGTACAGGTAGGTATCGCCGGGATTTGGATTTATTTGTTATCTTCTGTTATCGGCTATCCGGCCATGTATTTGTTCCAGAAATTATTTATTAATACCTTGGCTGCCGCAGAAAAAGCAGAAGACTATCCCAGCATCATCGCCGGCTACCTCGGCAAGAACTGGGGCTTCTTCCTCGGCGTATTGTATTTCATCATGCTGGTTATCTGGGTATTCGTATATTCTACGGCGATTACCAACGACAGCGCGTCCTTCCTCCATACCTTCGGCGTGACGGACACGGTCCTTTCAGATAACCCCTTCTATGGCTTAGCCATTATCTGCATCCTCGTAGCCCTGGCTTCCCGCGGTGAAAAGCTGCTCTTCAAGCTGTCTACGGGCATGGTTCTGACGAAAATCGGCGTTATTGCCATCTTGGGCGTCATCATGGTACAGCACTGGGATTTGGCCAACTTCGGCTCCTTCCCCGACTTTGAATACCTCATCAAGCAGACGATCATCATGCTGCCCTTTACGCTTACGTCTATCCTGTTCATCCAGAGCCTGAGCCCCATGGTTATTTCCTACCGGGCCCACAACAAGTCCATCGAAGTCGCCCGCTACAAGGCGATCCGCGCGATGAACATCGCCTTCGGCATCCTCTTCGTCGTCGTATTCTTCTATGCCATTTCCTTCAACCTCGCCATGGGTCACGACCAGGCCGTTGAAGCGTACTCCAAGAATATTTCCTCCCTGGCTATGGCCGCACAGGGCTTTGAAGGCAACTCCGTCCGCATCATGAGCCTGGTTCTGAACATCTTCGCCGTCATGACGGCATACTTCAGCGTATTCCTCGGCTTCCGCGAAGCCTGCCACGGCATCGCCCTCAACTGCCTGCGCCGCATGATGCCGGAAGAACGTATCAATAAGGGCGCTCTGAAATTCGGCATCCTCATCTTCGCCGTCCTCGTATCCTGGGGCGCTATCGTGCTCAACGCGCCGGTCCTCAGCTTTACGTCCATCTGCAGCCCCATCTTCGGCCTCGTCGGCTGCCTGATTCCGGCTTACTTAGTTTATAAAGTGCCGATGCTGCATCAGTTTAAGGATCTCAGTCTGAAGATCATCATCTTCACCGGCATCTTGTTAGTTATTTCTCCGTTCTTGGCATTTTCGTAAAAAGGAGCGCATGATAGTATGATAAACGCAAAATGGGAAAGAATGATTGAAATCATGAAGACGGACGTCGTTCCGGCAACGGGATGTACGGAACCTGTATCGCTGGCCTTCGCTGCGGCTACGGCTGCCCGTGAATTGGGCGAACCGGTCCAGTCCATCGAAGCCCGCGTATCGGCAAACCTGATGAAAAACGGCATGGGCGTCATGGTGCCCGGCACGGGCCGTCCCGGCTTATATATCGCCGCAGCTGTCGGCGCCTTGGGCGGCGACCCGGAAAAGGGCCTCCAGGTCCTCAACGGCATTGCCGAAGACATCGTAGAAGCCGGCAAGCAAATGGTAGATACGGGTCTTGTTACGGTCGGCATTGCCCGCGAAGTTCCCAACGTCCTCTATTCGGAAGCGCTGGTCAAAGGCAAGGAACACACCGTCAAGGCCTGCATCGCCGACTCCCACACCAACGTCATCCGCATTGAAAAAGACGGCGAAGTCATCTTCAACGCCGAACAGGAAGAAGACAACAGCCTGGAAGAAAAGAACGCCTTCCTCAACGGCTTGTCCGTGAAAGAAATCATCGAATTCGCCGAAAACGTTCCTCTGGAACAGGTCGATTTCATGAAGCAGGCCGAAGCCCTGAACGACGCCCTCTCCAAAGAAGGCCTGACGGGCAAATACGGCCTGGCCATCGGCTGCGCCCTCCAGCGCAAGCAGGAAAAAGGCTTCGTCGGCAAGGACCTGATGAACGAAGTCGTCATCCGCACGGTCGCTGCCTCCGACGCCCGCATGGGCGGCGCTCCCCTGCCGGCCATGACCAACTCCGGCTCGGGCAACCAGGGCATTTCGGCGACGGAACCTGTCGTCGTCGTAGCCGACTATGTCAAAGCCAACGACGAAGACCGTCTCCGCGCCATGGTATTGTCCCACATGATGGCCATTTACACCCATTCCTTCCTGCCGAAGCTGTCCGCCCTGTGCGCGACCTTGACGGCATCGATGGGCTCGGCGTCGGGCATGGCCTGGCTCCTCGACAGAGAACACGCTGAACAGACCATCAGCAACGCCATCTGCAGCATGACCGGCGACGCCATCGGCATGGTCTGCGACGGCGCGGCCAACAGCTGCTCCATGAAGGTCGTCACGGCCGTCTCGTCGGCATACCGCTCCGTCATGCTGGCCCTCGACAACATCCGCGTCGGCGGCGACGACGGCCTCGTAGCCCACGACGTAGACGAATGCGTCCGCAACGTAGGCTGCCTGGCCTGCCAGGGCATGAAGGTAACGGACGACGAAATCCTCAACATCATGCTCCACAAAAACAAAGGCTGCTAATTTGGCAGAGTAACTGATACCTTACACCCTTCATAATACATAACAAAGAAACACGAGCTCGGGATATTTCCCGCTCGTGTTTTTTTGTTATGTAAAAAATTCAGGAAGGCGGAAGGCTGGACTTTAGAGAAATAACTAGGCATAGGAATTAAAACTATGGCACCCTATGGCGCGGCAATGGGGGGATGGCGGAAATAGGGGGCGTGGGAGAATGGATTGTTCTTCTTTGTATCCTTGCCTTTTATTGTGTCTGTACTGCTCTGCGTTTTGGGGCTTTGCCGTCTATCCGTAAAGGGAGGAGCTGACGGCTGATTTGTTGGAACACCCCAAGTTGCTGTCTTTATAGGACATGGGCCGCATGGCTGACGACGCGTGTATGCGGCGATGCCGTGCCGATGAATGCAATCCGTTTTTATATCTTGCTGCTGAACCTGAGGCTTTTCCGGGGGTTCAGCTACAGAAAAGGAGGTGTATGACCTACTCATCGCGGTGGAGATACCTATCAGGCGTGTTTCATGTTCGGGAACAAAGGAGAAAGTCTTGTATATCCCATGCCACATATTGGTTTTACAGAAATGAGATCCGTATAGCCTGTATGACGTATCTGCCGCTATCCCCCTTTAGGTAGTATGCTTGCCCTGCGGCAATAAAGGTGAAGATCGGTACGGCATACTGCTGCGTTGCAGTGATTGCTAAGGCCTGCTTGCCATGTCGAATCGGCTTGTATGATATATGGCTGGCAGTGCCTTTTTCGATAGGCAAACAGGGGAGAAACGCTGTATTTTCCTGTCTGCTGTCTTGCTGGCTTGGGCAGATTGGCCGCGGCCATCGGCGGCTCGACCTCCTTTGAAGGCGAACGCAAGACGGCGGCCAATGTCGGCGTAACCTTCCGCGTCGGCGAAGGCGCATCGGAAGCTCCAGTTGTTCAGGATACTGAAACGAAGCAGCAGATGGAAGCGATGAAGCAGGAAATCGAAATGCTGAAGGCAGAGCTCGAACAGTTGAAGAATAAGGATACGGAAGGCACGAATGATAAGAACTAACTCCGTGTAACAGGGAACCATCTCTTAGGATACTAACAACGCAAACGCATCGGGTTCAGGTATGTATCTGAGCCCGATGCGTTTGTGAGTTCGCTGCTGGCTTTATGTACTGCCGTTGTCATACAGGGCATTATGCTCATGCCGTCTCATTTCCCTTGCAGGGCAGACACCTCTTTCTGTCTCGGTATGTTACCTTGTTTGTCTTTCGACATGGAATGACGCCCTTTTCCAGATACCCCCTGCATATTTGGAAAATACCCCCTACGTGTATATAAAACCGCATCCCTGCGGCATAAACCAAATAAGCTCCCTCCCCGTCATACTGTAAGGCGGAGAAGGAGCTTATCTGGTGTTGCTGTTCACTTGTTGGTTCTTTTACAAAAGAAATAACCGCCCTCAGTCTCCAAACTTAGGCGGCATATTTCTTGCTTAAAATTGTAGGGGCTGTACCCGTTTGTCGGTGTAATGCCTCGTTTTTATTCCATCTTTATGATATCGGGCAGCGAGAAGGCTGTCAAGGAAAATTAGCGTCGGCATATGTATCATATTGCCACAGGCATTACATACACAACGGCAGGCGGTTATATCGCCCCTATCCATTTGAACGGAATGGGGGTGATGCCCATGAACGATATGAACATTTTCTTATTGTTGCTCATCGTTTTGGTTCTTTTGACGCAAAAGAAATAACCGCCCATAGTCGCTAAACGTTGGCGGTATATTTCTACTGTTACTATTAGGGGCTTATAACCGTTTGTCGGTGTAATGCCTCATTTTTTATTTCACCTTTATTATATCGGGTATGGAAATCCTCGTCAAGGAAATTCGCCGCCTGCCTATGCCTATCTGACCGGCCTTATCGTATCAGGCGGGACAGGCACGGTTCGAACTGGACGCCTTCGCGGTAGTCCGATCCGGATTGATAGGTGTACTCGATGGCACGGCTGACAAAGTCCATCGCCTGCAGCACTGCGTCGTGGAGCGACGCGCCGTTCATCGTTGCGCCGGTCAGGACGCTGGCGAAGAGGTCGCCGGTGCCGCAGGTGCTGAAGGGGATGCGGGGCGTCGAGCTTTCGTCGAAGGTAGCCGTCGCCGCGTCGTAGCTGGCGACTTTGATTTCTTCGTTTGGCGCGGGCACGCTGGTGACGACGATTTTCTGCGGGCCCAGCTCGGCTAGTCCGCTGCATACTTCCCGGATGCGCTGCGTATTGGGAACCGTTTCGTCGAAGGATGTGCCCAGCAGCAGGCAGGCTTCCGTATAGTTCGGCGTGACGATGGTCGCGCGGCTGACGAGCTTTTTCATTTCCGTGACGATATCCGGCGTAAAGACGGGGTACAGGACGCCGTTGTCGGCCATGGCCGGGTCGACGACGATCAGCGTATCTTCGCTGGCGAAGCGGCGGATGGCGTCGGTTACGATGGCGATTTGGCCGGCGTCGGCCAGAAAGCCGCTGTAGATGGCGTCGTAGGAAAGGCCCAGCTCTTGCCATTTATCCATAAAGCCGTTCATATGGGGCGTAAAATCGGAAAAGGTGTAGTTTCCGTAGGTAAGATTATTGCTGAACATGGCCGTCGGAAAGGGACATACCTGGATTCCCATGGCGGAAATGACGGGAATGGCGGCAGTCAGGGAACAGCGGCCGAAGGAACACATGTCGTGAATTGCAAGCACTCGTTTGGTTGCCATAAATATCGCGCCTCCTCGCGTAAACTGTATACCCATTTTACCGCATTATCTGGCAGGAGTAAATGAGACAGATAGGGGCGATTCTGTATTCTTCGCGGCCAATCTACTCGCGGCGTCTGTCCTATGATATAATAACAGAAAATCTGTTGGCATGGAGATGGAGGAATTAGGATGGCCCAAGAGGAACGGGTAATTATGGGACTGAGCGTAAAAGCCATGGTATTTTTTGAAGGGCGGCTGCTGTTGCTGCAGAAAAACGACGCCGAAGGGCTCCACCACTGGGAATTTCCCGGCGGCGGACTGCATTTTACGGAGGATTTCGAAGCCGGTCTGCGTCGGGAGGTGCGGGAGGAAACGGGACTGACTGTGGATCTCGAAGCGCCTGTCGGCATTTGGAGCTATCAGAAGCGGGACGGCCAGTTTTTAAACGGCGTCATCTTTTCGGCCCTGGCAGACAGCGGCGACGTCGTCTTGTCGGACGAGCATCTGGCCTATCGCTGGGTGTCGCCGGAAGAGTTTCACACCTACCGGATTCACGGCTCCCTGCGGCGGTCCCTGCGGCAGATGAAGGGCTTTGCTTACGAGCGGAGCTACGAGCTGCTGCGCGATTTTTTAGCGATCGATTGAGGAGATGCAAATGGATAGAAAGAGACAGGAACGGGCTCCCTTTGTCGAGGCGCTGGAAGCCTACTGCCGGCTCGGCATGACGCCCTTTCACACGCCGGGGCACAAGGGCGGGCGGAGCAGCTCAACCTATCAGCGCGGCCTGTTCGGCGACGCCCTGCGCCGCGATTTGGGGCTGATGTATGCGCTGGACGATTTGTTCCAGCCTGAAGGGCCGCTGAAGGAGGCCATGGAGCTGGCGGCGGACCTATACGGCGCGGGACGGACCTTCTTTTCCGTCAACGGCACGACGGCCTGCATCGAAGCCATGATACTGGCTGTCTGCCGACGCGGCGATTATATCATCATTCCGCGGGAGGCTCACCGGTCGGTCATGGGCGGCCTCATACTGAGCGGCGCCATACCGGTGTACATGGAGAGCCGCTTTGCCGAAAAAGAGCAAATTTCTTTGGGACCCGACCTGGAAAGCTTGCAGGCCGCCATTGCCGCCTGCCCGCAGGCTAAGGCCGTCTTGTTCACTTACCCGACGTATGACGGCGTTGCCGGAAATCTGGAGGAAATGGCCCGCTATGCCCATGAACAGGGGATGTTCGTCCTCGTCGACGAAGCCCACGGGGCTCACCTGCCCTTTTGCGGCGATTTGCCGAAGGATGCCTTATCCTGCGGCGCCGACTGCACGGCTCAGAGCACCCATAAGCTGACGGGCTCCCTGACGCAGACGTCTATGCTCCACTGCCGCCGCGCCTTTCCCCTGACGGATAAGGTCGCCGCGGCCATGGCCCTCGTCCAGTCTACGAGTCCCCATTATTGGTTTTTGGCATCCCTGGACAGCGCCCGCCGGCAGCTGGCCCTTCATGGGACGGAACTCGTCGGGCAGGCCGTCGGGCTGGCCCGCCAGGTACGTTCGGAACTCAACGGCATAGACGGCCTGTATTCCTTCGGGACAGAAATTACTGCCTACGACGCCGTGGGGGCCTTCGACGAGACGAAGGTGACCATCGATTTCTCCGGCTTGGGTCTGGACGGCAGGCAGGCTGAAAAGCTCCTACGGCAGGAAGGCGTCGAGGCGGAGCTGACGGCAGGGAATCACGTGCTGACCCTCATGACGATGGGCGACGATGAAGAGACAGCCCGGACGCTGTGCCGGGCGTGCCGCCGCGTCGCCGAAGGGCTATCTGGACGGACGGCAGGAACCAGTCATCGGATGGCAGAGCTGCCCCTGCCGGTCCCCTGCGTCGTCGTGCCGCCTCAGGAGGCCTGGAATGCCGAGACGGAGGCCGTGCCCTTTGCCGAGTCCCTGGGCCGCGTCGCCGCCGAGACGGTGACCTTTTATCCGCCGGGCATTCCCGCCGTCGGGCTGGGAGAAGAGATTACGGCCGATGTCATGATATATATAAAGGAAAAATTAGCGCGAGGCTACAGTCCCAACGGCCCGGCCGACGGGACTTTTGGCACGATTCGCGTGATACAAAAAGGATGATGCATATGAACGGAAAATTGATTATCATCGAAGGCGGCGACGGCAGCGGCAAGGCGACGCAGACGGCTATGCTCGTCGAGCGGCTGGCGACGGAAGGCCGGCCGGTGCGGTCCGTCAGCTTTCCCGATTACGACAGCGATTCCAGTGCGCTGGTCAAGATGTACCTGCGCGGCGACTTCGGCAGCGACGCCGACGGGGTCAACCCCTATGCGGCGTCGGCCTTTTACGCCGTCGACCGCTTCGCGTCGTACCAGACGCAGTGGAAATCGTTTCTGCAGGACGGCGGCATCGTCGTCGCCGACCGCTATACGACGAGCAACATGCTGTATCAGATGATTAAAATAGACGACGCGGCGGCGCAGGAGGCCTACCTGGACTGGCTGTGGGATTTCGAGTTCGGCAAGCTGGGCCTGCCCGAGCCGGACATGGTCGTCCTCCTGGACGTGCCCCTGGCGGTGACGGAACGGCTCATGGCCGGCCGGACGGGAAAGACCGGCGGCCGCACCGGCGACATCCACGAGAAAAACGAAGGCTTTCTGCGGAAGTGCCACGACGCCTACGACGTGCTGGCGAAGCGGTACGGCTGGCAGCGCATTGCCTGCGCCGACGGCCTGGCGATGCGCACGCCTGAGGCGATTTGCGACGACGTGTACGAGGCCGTCCGGGCCTTGTGGAAATAAGGGCCGGAAACGGCTGAATTTGGCGGTGAACCTAGACTTTACCGCCATTTTTTTTTATAATGAATTAGTTAAGATGATTTTTCCGGCGACAGGAGGCAGGCCATGTACGAGCAGTATTTTCAGGATATTATCGGCCACGGCGCCATCAAAGAGCGGCTGATCCGCCTGATGGAAACGGACCGCCTGCCTCACGCCATGATTTTTGCCGGTCCGTCCGGCGTCGGCAAGACGATGATGGCCTTTGCCGTCGCGTCGGCCCTGGCCGGCCGCCGTGTCTTTGCCGGTCAGGACATGAAAGGCGACGGGCCCTTCGCGGCCGACGGCGACGAGGCCTATTACGTAGCGCCGCAGGGCGCGATGCTGAAGGTGGACCAGTTCCGCCAGCTCCAGAGCCGGCTGATACTGCAGGGACGGGCCGGCCGCATGCGGGTCTGCATCATCGACCACGTAGAGACGATGAACGCCGAGTTTGCCAACCGCATGCTGAAAATATTGGAAGAACCGCCGCAGGGCGTCTGCTTCATCCTCGTGACGGACCAGCCGTCTCTGCTGCTGCCGACGATCGTGTCCCGCTGCGCTGAGATCGCCTTCGAGCCCGTCGGCGACGCGGAGCTGACGGAAGGACTCCTTCGCCTGCGCGGCGGCCGGCCTGCCGACTACGAGCAGGCCGTGGCCTGGGGCGGCGGCATCGTCCAGTCCGTCCTGGCCCATCTGGACGGCGGCGGGGGTGAGGAGGCGGCGCGGGCCCTGGAATTTCTCCGCATCGCGGCGACGCACCGCTGCCCCTACGCCAAGTGGCTGTCCGTCTGCGCCGATATGACCGAAACGGAAACGATAGAAACGCTGCGCTGGGCCGGCATGTTCCTGCGGGATATGGCTGTGCTGCGCAGCGGCGCCGAGCCGTCCTTGCTGCGGCTGAAACGGCATACCGAAGACATGATGAAGCTCATGACCTATTGGACAGACGAGGCCATATTCGCCATGCTCCGGGCCTTCGACGAAGGCATGGAAGCGGCAGGCCGCCACGTCAATACGCGCCTTGTATGGGATTACGTCTGTATACAGTGCATACAGGCCAAAGGAGGTATTTAGTTGATAGTAGTAGGTATACGATTTAAACCTGCTGGTAAGATATATTATTTCGATCCGACGGGCATTCCCCTGGATTTGGAAGACGGCGTCATCGTCGAGACGGCCCGGGGCATGGAATACGGCTCCGTCGTCATCGCCCCGCGCAGCGTCGACTCGGCCGAGGTGGTGCAGCCCTTGAAGCCGATCATCCGGAAGGCCACGGCCAAGGACCTGCGCCAGGTGGAACGCAACAAAGAGCGGGAAAAGAAAGCCTTCGGCATCTGCCAGGAAAAAATTGCCAAGCATAAGCTGCCCATGAAGCTCATCGACGTGGACTACACCTTCGACATGGGCAAGATCATATTCTTTTTTACGGCCGACGGGCGCATCGACTTCCGCGAGCTGGTCCGCGATTTGGCCGCCGTGTTCCGCACCCGCATCGAGCTGCGCCAGATAGGCCTGCGCGACGAAGCGAAGATGGTCGGCGGCATCGGCTGCTGCGGCCGGCCCCTGTGCTGCGCCACCTTCCTGGGCGATTTCAAGCCCGTGTCGATCCGCATGGCCAAGAGCCAGGGCATGAGCCTGAATCCCACGAAGATTTCCGGTATCTGCGGCCGCCTCATGTGCTGCCTGCGCTATGAAAACTCCCTGTACACGTCGGGCGAGCTGAAATGCGCAAGCTGCCAGCAGAAAGCGGAGCAGCAGAAGCCGCCGGCCGTAGGCCGCAAGGTCATTACCGACGAAGGGACGGGCACGGTCCTGCGGGTCCACATGAAGGACCACACCGTCAAGGTACAGCTGGAAAACGGCCATACCATCAACGTGTCCTGGTCCGACGTAGCGGAAGTGGAACATGACTGATATACTGCGGCCCCACGAGCGCCTCGACGACCTCGTATTGGACGGCATGAAGCTCATCCAGCGGGACGACCAGTTCTGCTTCTCCATCGATACGGTGCTCCTGGCCCATTTCGGCCCGGTCCTGCGCGGCCCGGCTCTCGACCTGGGGACGGGGACGGCGGCCATCCCCCTCATCCTGACGGCCCGCGGGGCGACGGACGTGACGGGCGTAGAGCTCAATCCGGTCATGGCCGACATCGCCCGCCGCAACGCGGCCCTCAACGGGCGGGACGACAGGATACGCATCGTCGAAGGCGACTACCGCCGCATTAAGGAATGGTCGCCCAGCGGCTATTACAGCGTCGTCTACGCCAACCCGCCGTACCGGGAAAAGAGCCGCGGCGCCTACAGCGAGACCGACGGCATACGCCGGGCCCGCCACGAAGAGACGGCTACCTTGGACGACGTGATGGAAGCCGTCAAATACGCCTTGAAATACCGGGGGCGGTTCCGCATGGTCCACATTACGGAACGGCTGACGGACATACTGGAATCCATGCGCCGCCACGGCGTAGAGCCCAAGGCGCTGCAGATGATTCACGGACGGCCCGATAAAAAGGCCAAGCTCTTTCTCGTCGAAGGCGTCCGCGGCGGCAGCGCCGGCTTAGAAATATGGCCGCCCCTCATCGTCCACGAAGCAGACGGCTCGTACAGCCGGGCCGTATTGGATATGTACGGAAAGGAATAGGGGAAAGGAGATACGATGGCTGAAGTTTTTCAAAAGGGAACGCTCTATTTGTGCGCGACGCCCATAGGAAATTTGGAAGATATTACGTACCGCGTCGTCCGCTGCCTGCGCGAGGCCGACGTCGTCGCCGCCGAAGACACGCGCCATACGAAGCAGCTTCTGGCGGCCTACGGTATCGATACGCCCCTGACGAGCTATCATGAGCATAACAAGGCTGAAAAGGGGCCCCAGCTCATCGACCTGCTCCGCCAGGGGCAGATGGTGGCCCTGGTCAGCGACGCCGGCATGCCGGCCATCTGCGACCCCGGCAGCGACCTCGTGCGGCTGGCTATCGAGGCCGATATCCCCATCGTGCCCCTGCCCGGGGCCAACGCCGGCCTGACGGGCCTCATCGCGTCGGGCATGGACACGACGCAGTTTACCTTTATCGGCTTTCTGCCCAAGACGCAGAAGCATCGCCGGCCCGTGCTGGAGCGCGTGAAGAGCTACGGCGGGACGCTCATCTTTTACGAAGCGCCCCATCGCATCCAGACGGTGCTCCGGGAGCTCATCGACGTCCTGGGAGACCGGCAGGCCGTCATCTGCCGGGAACTGACTAAACGGTACGAACAATATATGCGCGGCCCCCTGAGCCAGGTGACGCAGGAGCTGGCCGAACAGGGGGCGCGCGGAGAATTTGTCATTCTCGTCGCCGGGGCGACCGATTCGGAAGATACGCCTGCCGGCGACGGCGATTACGCCGCCCAGGTCCGGGAGCTCATGGATCAGGGCGTCGATAAAAAAGAAGCTGTCCGCATCGTAGCCAAGCGCTGCGGCGCGCCGAAACGCAGCGTCTATCAGGCTGCGCTCACGTTATCATAAGCCGGCTCATTTGCCGGCATAGGAGGAAAAGAACTCATGGCTGAAAAGAAGACCTATTACATTACGACTCCCATCTACTACCCCAGCGCCAAGCTGCACATCGGGCATACGTACTGCACGACCATCGCCGACTCGCTGGCCCGTTTTCACCGCCTCCGCGGCGACGACGTCTTTTTCCTGACCGGCTCGGACGAACACGGCCAGAAAATCCAGCGTGCCGCCGAAGCGAAAGGCGTCAAACCTATCGAATACGTCGACGAAATCGTCGCCCTCTTCCAGCAGCTCTGGAAAAAGCTCAACATTTCCAACGACGACTTCATCCGCACGACGGAAGAACGGCACGAAAAGGTCGTACAGAAGCTCATGCAGATTTCCTACGACAACGGCGACATCTACAAGGGCGAATACGCCGGCTGGTACTGCACGCCCTGCGAATCCTTCTGGCCGGAAAACAAGCTGCCTGAAGGACAGCACATCTGCCCGGACTGCGGCCGTCCCCTCGAATTGGTCAAGGAAGAAGCCTACTTCCTGAAAATGAATAAATACGCCGACCGCTGGCTGAAATTCATCGAAGAAAATCCCGATTTCATCCAGCCCGAATCGCGGCGCAACGAAATGATCGCCTTCGTCAAGAGCGGCCTCGAAGACCTGTGCGTATCCCGCACGTCCTTCGACTGGGGCATCAAGGTGCCCTGGGATCCGAAGCATGTCGTATACGTCTGGTTCGACGCCCTGGCAAACTACCTGACGGCGGCGGGCTACATCGACGACCCGGAAAAATTTGAAAAATTCTGGCCGGCCAACCTGCACCTCGTCGGCAAGGAAATCGTCCGCTTCCATACGATCATCTGGCCGATCATGCTCATGAGCTGCGGCCTGCCCCTGCCGAAGAAGGTCTTCGGCCACGGCTGGCTCATCGTCGACGGCACGAAGATGAGCAAGTCCCTGGGCAACGTCGTCGACCCCATTCCCCTCATCGAACGGTACGGTGCCGACGCCCTGCGCTACTACCTGCTCAAGGAAGTGCGCCTCGGCCAGGACGGCAACTTCTCCCTGCCGTCGTTCATCAACCGCATCAACTCCGACCTGGCCAACGACCTGGGCAACCTCCTACAGCGTACCCTGGCCATGGTCGAAAAATACGAAGGCGGCGTCGCCGCCGGCCCGACGGTGAAAGAGCCTGTCGACGACGAATTGGCAGCCTGCGCCGTCGAAACGGCCAAACGGTTTGAAGAACTCATGGACGACATGAAGATCAACGACGCCATCAACGACGTCTGGGGCCTCATCCGCCGCAGCAATAAATACATCGACGAAACGACGCCGTGGGTCCTGGCCAAAGACGAAGCCAAGGCCGAACGTCTCCAGACCGTCTTGTACAACCTCCTCGAATCGCTGCGGGTCATCGCCCTCCTCGTCAGCCCCTTCATCCCCGTCAGCGCCGCCGACATGTGGAAGCAGCTCGGCCTGTCCGATTTCGACAAGGCCCTCCTTTCCGACGGCCAGACCTGGGGCGGCTATCCGGCAGGGACGAAGGTCTGCAAGGGCAATGCCCTCTTCCCGCGGTACGACCTGAAGGAAGAAATTGCCGAAGACGAAGCGGCCAAGAAGGCGGCTCAGGCCTGCCCGGCTGCTCAGGAACCGACGAAGCCGGAAATCTCCATCGACGATTTCGGCGCCGTGGACCTCCGCGTCGGCAAGGTCGTCGCCTGCGAAAAAATCCCTAAGGCCAAGAAACTCCTGAAGCTGCAGATCGACCTCGGCACGGAAACGCGCCAAGTCGTCAGCGGCATTTCCCAATACTACGAACCGCAGGACCTCGTCGGCAAGAGCGTCGTCGTCGTGACGAACTTAAAGCCCGTGAAGCTGTGCGGCGTCGAATCGAAGGGCATGATTTTGGCAGCCTCCGACGGCAACGGCAATCTGCAGGTCGTCTTCGCCGACGGCATGGCGCCGGGAAGCCGGGTGCGCTGATGTTATTCGATACGCACTGCCACATTACGTCGGGCTCGTATAACAAAGACCGGGAAGACATGATCCAGCGGGCCTTTGACGCCGGCATGAAATATATGATGTGCCCCGGCACGGACGTGCCGTCGTCTGCGGCGGCCGTCGCCCTGAGCCATCAGTACAAGGAGGTCTACGCCGCCGTCGGCATCCATCCCGAAGACGCGGCATCGGCGACTCCCGAAGGCTTCGAGCAGATTCGCCAGTGGCTCAAGACGGAGCCGAAGGTCGTAGCTATCGGCGAAGTCGGCCTCGACTACTACTGGCCTGAGCCGTCCCATGAAATCCAGCAGGAAGTATTTATCGAGCAGATCAAGATGGCCCTTGAGTTTGATATACCTTTGGACATTCACGACAGGGAAGCCCACGGCGACACGATGGATCTCCTGCGCAAATACGGCAAGGGGACGCGGGGCGTCTTCCACTGCTATTCGGGGAGCCTCGAAATGGCCGAGGAGCTCATCAAGATGGGCTATTACATCGGCTTTACGGGCACCATGGTCTTCCCGAAGTCGACGAAGCTCAAGCGCATCGCCGCTGAGCTCCCCATCGACCGCATCCTCATCGAAACGGACTGCCCGTACCTCACGCCGCCGCCGTACCGGGGCAAGCGGAACGAGCCGGCCTACGTCCAGTACGTTGCCGACGAAATCGCCCGCCTGCGCGGCATGACGACGGAGGAAGTGCGGCAGATTACCCTGGAAAACGGCAAGCGCATCTTCGGCATCACCGGTGACGAAGGATGACGCGGCCGAAGATCAGGCTGACGCTCATCGATAAAAAGGGCCCCTGCGGATGTCATCGGGGCCACCGCGTCGGCGATACCTTTGACTACGACACGGAGCGGGGCAGGCTCTGCCCCATGGCGATGCACGTCGCCTTTCCCTACGTCGATATCCTGCGCTACGGCGGCGCCATTCCGGGACAGCCTGAGGGCACAGCTGTGTTCTGCTGCCCCGACGCCGACGTCATCAACGTATTCAAGGCGGAAATCGTAACGGAATAACAACGAAGCAGCAGGCCGGTCCCGCGGGGCAGCCTGCTGCTCTGCTGTATCCTGTACCATTCATTTGCTGCAAAGGAGCGAATCGGCATGATCCAACAGCTGTATCACAACCCCGACATCTACCAGATTCACGTAGATTTGCCGGACAACCCCCTGAAATACCTGAACTCGTACGTCGTCAAGGGGCCGACGCGCCACCTGGTCATCGACACGGGGTTCAACCGGCCCGAATGCCAGGCGGCCTTGTGCGGCGGCCTGCGCGAGCTGGACGTCGACCTGAGCCGGACGGACTTGTTTCTGACCCACCTCCACGGCGACCACAGCGGCCTCGTCGGCTTGTTTACCGCCGCCGGCTGCCCCGTATACATGAATGAAATAGACTATACCTATTTGTGCGACGAACACGCCGGACAAGCCTGGCAGTTCATCGAAGACACGTACATGAAGGAAGGCATGCCGCCGGAGGACATCAAGAGCCAGTTCACCAATCAGGCCCGCCGCTACTCGCCGCGCATCGATTTTCCCATCCATGCCGTAGCCGACGGCGATGTTGTGCGCCTGGCCGACATCGACTTTCACATCATTCACACGCCGGGACACACGAAGGGCATCTGCTGCCTCTACCTACCGGAGCAGGAAATCTTCTTCACCAGCGACCACATCCTCTTCGACATTACGCCGAACATCCAGGTGTGGCCCAACATGAGCGATTCCCTGGACCATTACCTGGAAAGCCTGGAAAAGGTGCGGAGCCTGCCGGTCAAAATGGCCCTGCCGGGACACCGCAAGGGAAATACGTCCATCGTCGGGCGCATCGACGAAATCAAGGAACACCACCGCCGCCGCCTGAACGAGGTCCTGTCCATCGCCGCCGCCCGGCCGGGCTCGACGGCCTACGACATCGCCCCTCATATGACCTGGTCCATGCGCGGCAAGAAATGGCATGAATTCCCGCCGACGCAGAAATGGTTCGCCATGGGCGAGACCCTAGCCCACATCGAATACCTGCTCCATCACGGCCGGCTGCGCCGGGAAGAGCAGGGCGGAGTGTTCCGCTATTATCCCGTATAAGGGAATGCAAAAAGACTCGTACTGCACGGAAGCGTACGAGTCTTTTTATGAAGAGGGGACATTTATTTAGCAATCAAGTTCAGGGCTTGTTCCAGGTCGGCAATGATGTCTTCTGCGTTTTCCAGGCCTACGGACAGGCGGACCAGCCCTTCGCTGATGCCGGCCATTTTTAATTCGTCCGGCGTGTAGGTCGAATGGGTCATGGATGCGGCGTGCTCGATGAGGGTTTCGGCGTCGCCTAAGGACACGGCCAGCTTGCAGAGCTTGACGTTGTCCATGACGACGGCCCCTTCGGCCTTGCCGCCCTTGAGCTCGAAGGAAATCATGCCGCCGGGCAGGGACATCTGCTTCTTAGCCAGGTCGTACTGAGGGAAGCTCTTGAGTCCGGGATAGCTGACCGAGGCTACGGCCGGGTGGCCTTCCAGGAACGCAGCGACCTTCATGGCGTTGGCGCAGTGCCGTTCCATGCGGATTTCCAGCGTTTTCAGGCCGCGGGCGATGAGGAAGGCGTCGAAGGGGCTCAGGACGGAGCCCGTCATGTCTTTAATGCCGAAGAGGCGGACCTGGTCGATGTAGTCCTTGCGGCCGCAGACGAAGCCGGCGATGACGTCGCCGTGGCCGTTCAGGTACTTCGTCGCCGAGTGGACGACGATATCGGCGCCCAATTCGACGGGCCGCTGGATGTAGGGCGTGCAGAAGGTGTTGTCGACGACGACCTGGCATCCCTCGATCTGGTGGGCCATGGCGCTGATGCTTTCAATGTCCATGATTTTCAGCGTCGGATTGGCCGGCGTTTCCAGGTAGACAGCCTTCGTGTCAGGGCGCAGGGCCTTCTGCACGGCGTCCAGATCGGTCATGTCGACAAAGGTCACGTCGACGCCGTAGCGGGTCAGGCCGTGGTTCATGAGAGCGAAGGTGCAGCCGTACAGCGTTTCGCTGGCTACGAGGTGGCCGCCCTGCTCCAGAAGGGTCCACAGGGCCGAGGAAATAGCGCCCATGCCCGAGCCGGCAGACACGCAGGCTTCCGTGCCTTCCAGCAGGGCGATTTTTTCTTCGGCGACGGCGCAGGTCGGGTTTCCCAGGCGGCTGTAAATGTAGCCGTCTTCCTGCAGGGCGAAGCGGCTGCCGCCCTGGGCGGCCGAGTCGAACACGAAGGTCGACGTCTGATAGATCGGGGCGGATAAGGCTCCGAACGTATTGGGTGCGGCTCCGCCGTGAATGGCCCGCGTAGCAAATCCTAACTTCATCAATTCTTCTCGTTTCATAAGTACCAGCCTCCTTGTCATGGTGTCTGCGCGTATATACATCCGAATGGCGAGGGCGTATCGGGACCTCTTGCTATCTCCCAGTATATCAGCTATACTTTGACTTGAATAATATCGGGTAATACAAATAAACCATAGATAAAAACTATGGAATAACGAGGAGGCGACAAGATATGACGCTGCAGCAGCTTAGGTACATCGTAGAGGTGTATAAGTGCGGGTCCATTACGGAGGCGGCACATCGGCTGTTTATTGCCCAGCCGAGCCTGAGCAAGGCCATTAAGGACGTAGAGGACGAATTTCACATTACGATTTTGAAGCGGGGCCGTCACGGCGCGTCGTTTACGGAGGACGGCATGAAATTTCTCCAGTTTGCCCACCGGGTCCTGGACGCGTCCGACGACATCTACGAGTATTTCTCCCAGGACCAGCCCAAGGAAAAGGATATCTATCTGTCCGTATCGTCGCAGCACTACATGTTCCCCGTCGACGCGCTGATCCGGTTCATGCAGCGGAAGGCCGGCGCGGCGGGCTACGTCGCGCGCATTCGGGAGGTCAAGACGCTGCAGGTCGTACAGGACGTCCTCGTGCAGGACAGCCAGATCGGGATTTTATATGTGTCCGACCTCATCGCCTCGTATATGCACCGGCTGTTTGAGAAAAACAACTTGGAGTTTATCCCCTTTTATAAATTCCCGCCCTACGTCTATCTCAGCAAAGGTCATCCCCTGGCGGGGCAGAAATCGCTGACCGTGCAGAAGCTGGCCCGCTATCCCTATGTGCGGTATGAGCAGGGCGGCGATCCCTATCAGTTTTCCGAAGAATTCGTCATACCGGAAATCTGCTCCCAAAAAGTCGTTTACGTGACGGACCGCTCGACCATGTTCAGCATCTTGTCCCATACGGATGCTTACAACCTGGGCACGGGCTGCCTGATTCCTTCCGTTGCCAGCGACGACATTACGGCTATTCCCCTCAAGGGGGAATTCGGCGGCATGACTATTGGCTGGATACAGCTCAAGAACATGTCCCTCAGCGCGGAAATGGAAGAATACATCCGCCTCCTGCGGGAATCGCTGTGCCAGGTAGCCCATGTCCGGACATAAGCTATGTTTTGGGACACCTGTCATATCCATATAAAATATCTATGTAATATTGTCATTTATATATATTTTTCGTTTCGGGCTTTTGATGATATCATGAAGAAAAATACATGTGCAGTGGACGTATGTGTATCCTACGTAGGTAAGAAAGTTATTTTTATGCAGAAAGGAGCGAATACATGGATATTAAAGAAGAAATCAAAATGGGGAAAAAGCTGCTTCGCCAGTCCGCCGTCGAGCCGAGCGGAAAGGCTCTGATTCCATTTGCTATTTTTGTCATCGTGTATTTAGGCTGCGGCGTCATCTTGGAATATCAGGGGGCGGAAATGGCCTTTTATCAGTTCCCGGCGCCGCTGGCAGCGATTATCGGCGTCATGGCCGCCTTTATCCTTCTGGCCGGGAGCTTTGACGAGAAGTTTGAGACCTTCGTCCGGGGCTGCGGCGATTCGAACATCCTCATCATGTGCATTATCTACCTGCTGGCCGGGGGCTTTGCCGCCGTGTGCAGCGCCAGCGGCTGCCTGGACTCGACGGTCAACCTGGGCCTGACCTACATTCCGGCAGAATACCTGGCCGCAGGGATTTTTATCATTTCCGGCTTCATCGCGACGGCTACGGGCACGTCCTGCGGCAGCGCCGCCGCCGTCGGGCCCATCGCCATTGCTGTCGCCGACAAGGCGGGTATTTCCCTGCCCTTTATCATGGGCTGCGTTATCGGCGGCATCATGCTGGGCGACAACCTGTCCATTATTTCCGACACGACCATCGCGTCGACGCGGACGCAGGGCTGCGAAATGAAGGACAAGTTCAAGCTGAATTTCTGGCTGACCTTAGCGCCGGCAGTCATTACGGTCATCTTGCTCATCGCCTTCGGCGAATCGGGAGCCGGCGCGACGTCGGGGCCTTACGAATTCGACTGGATCAAGGTCTTGCCGTATATTGCCGTATTGGTGACGGCCGTCATGGGCGTGAATGTGTTCGTCGTCCTCGTAGGCGGCATTTTCCTGGCCGGAGCCATCGGCCTGTGGTACGGCGCGCTGGCTCCATTGTCCTTTGCCCAGGCCATTTATAAGGGCTTTCTCAGCATGAGCGACATTTTCCTCCTGTCCTTATTCACCGGCGGCCTGGCGGAAATGGTCAGCCGCGCCGGCGGCATCGCCTTCCTGCTGGACCGGGTGCAGCGCTTTATCCACGGGAAGAATTCGGCCGAGCTGGGGATTTCGGCCCTCGTGTCCATTACGGACATCGCCCTGGCCAACAATACCGTGGCCATCATCATCAACGGCGAAGTCGCCAAGGGAATCTGTTATACCTTCCACGTCGACCCGCGCCGCAGCGCCGCCCTGCTCAGCACCTTTTCCTCCATCTTCCAGGGCCTCATTCCCTACGGCGCCCAGATGCTCATCGTGACCAGCTTCGCCGCCGGCAGAGTCTCGCCGCTGGAAGTCATCCCTTACGCCTGGTTTATTTACCTCTTAGCCATTTCAGCTATCGTTTCGGTCTTCATTCCCTTTTCCGACGGCTTTATCAAGAAAGACCCGTGGAACTTTGAAACGGGGAAGCCGCAGAGCAAGTCGGCTCTGTAATTTCATAGGACGTTCGTGCAGACCTGCCCTCGTATTGCCGGGGGCAGGTTTTTTCTGTGTGAACCAGTTGACCGAAAAAAGAATACTTTGCTATAATGAGTAACATAAAAGAACAAATAAAAACATAAAATTTAGAAATCTAGGCTATATACCCTAAAGGAGGAGTACCCATGCTGCCTGTAGAACGACGGCAGTTCATTCTGGACGAACTGTATAAGAACAAGGCCGTGGCAGTAAATGAGCTGGCGCAGCAGCTCGGCGTCACGACGATGACCATACGAAGGGACTTGCAGCTGCTGGAAGACAACGGATTGGTGGAAAAGAGCCACGGCGGGGCCGTGCTGACGGAATCGCTGGTCAAGGAAGCGACGTATCACAACCGCAAGCTGGTGCGGATACAAGAAAAGCGGCAGATTGCAGAAGCGGCCCTGCCGCTCATCGAGTCGTCCATGAGCATTTATCTGGACGCCGGGACGACGAATTACGAATTGGCCGAATTGATCGCCAAGAAGCGCTGGGACGGGCTGACCGTCGTCACGAACGACCTGGCCATCGCCCAGGTATTGATGCCGGCGGCGGGGCTGGACGTGATTATGCTGGGCGGCTACGTCGACGAAGAATCGGGGTCGACCTGCGGCGCCTTGGCTACGAACATGGTCCGGCAGATGCATTTCGACTTGAACTTCCTGGGGACCCAGGCCGTGACGCCCGATTGGCGGGTCATGACGGCCAACGCCCAGAAAATTGATTTGAAGCGGGCCTGCGTAGAAGCTGCCGACAAGACCGTGCTGGCGGCAGATCATTCCAAGTTCAAAAAGCACAAGCTGCATTATATTTTTGACATCTGGGCCATGGACGTCGTCATCAGCGATTACGTTCTGGAGCCGGAGGAAGAAAAGCTGTTTCAAGAGCATAACGTGACGTTTATACACGTGTAACGGAGGGATATCATGCATGAATTTGTTGTAATTGCCGACGATTTTACCGGCGCGAACGATACGGGCGTCCAGATCTGTAAGAAGGGGATTCCCGTGCAGGTAGTATTGGATGCGGCGCAGGTTGCCGGCAGCGAAGACAGCCTCGTCATCGATACGGAGAGCCGCGTCGTATCGCCCCAGGAAGCGTACGACAAGGTCTTTGGCGCCGTAAAGGCCGTCATGGCCTCCGGCGGCTGCCGCTATTTGTACAAAAAGGTGGATTCTACCCTGCGCGGCCATATACGGGAAGAAGTCCGGGCCGCTATGGACGCCTATGAGCCGGAAACGATTCTTTTCGCGCCGTCCTATCCGGCCCAGGGACGATGGGTACAGGGAAAGCGGCTGTATGTGCAGGGAACGGCGCTGCTGGATACGGAAATCGCCAAGGACCCGCGCAATCCGCTGCAGTGCGATAATATTGCCGAGCTGCTGGAGCCCTGTACGGGACCGGTTCACCATTATGCCGTGTCCGATGTAGAGGGAGAGACCGTGGGCATTGGCGCGGGAGCCTATACGTTTGACGCCGTGTCGCCGGAGCATTTGACGTATATCGCCCGGCAGGCCGTAGATTCAGGCCGCCGGATTCTGTGGATTGGTTCCGCCGGCTTGGCGGAAGCTTTGTTGAACGTCCTGTATCCGCCGAAACCGGCCGTCGCCGTCGTCGGCAGCATCAGCGGCAAGACGATGGAGCAAATCGCCTATTGCCGGGCCCAGGGCATGCCTGTCGTTCGCATCGACATGGCGAAGGCTCATCAGACCGGCAGCATACGGGAAGAGATTGCTCAGGCGGCGGCGCTCCTGCAGAGCGGTACGGATGTCGTCATTACGGCGGCGGCCTGCCGGCAGGACTATGAAGATTTCGTTGCCTATGGACAGCAGATCGGCTTGTCGACAGATGCCTTGGCCGAATGTACGAAGCGCACCCTGAGCGAGGCCGTCCCGCAGTTATTGCAGGAGGCCGACGCGGCGGGATTGTTCCTGACCGGCGGAGACACGGCGATTGCTGTCATTCAGGCCCTGCAGTGCGCTGGCTCACAGATTCAGCAGGAAATCCTGCCGGGATTTGTGCAGGGACGCCTTTGCGGCGGCCCATGGGACGGCATGGCCGTCGTCACGAAAGCCGGGGCCTTCGGCAGCAAGGCGGATATATGGGACTGCATGCAGCGCTTGCGGATGCTGTAACAGCACATAACGCTTAAATGAACGAAACAGGCTGCGGAATGGAGAGATACTCTTCATTTCGCAGCCTGTTTTTGTTTGAATATGTTTATTTATGTTTTATTCATATTAAAATCGCATAACCCAGCTATCTTCGACAGTTCAAAATCGTGAACTAAAATCGCCGGGAGAGCAGAACTATTGCGGCGTATCGGCCGTTCCGGCACATGACAAAAAAGCATGTCAAAGATATGCTCTTTGTATTGACTTATAGGGCGTTGAAATTTATAATAAAAGCAACAAAAACAAACAAAACAAAACAACATGAAACTTGCATATCTGTTGCTTTGTGAAAGGGGGAGCTGTCTTGGCAGCAAAATTTGTCGGCATTACGATGGGCGATCCTGCCGGTATCGGCCCTGAAATATCGTTAAAAGCTCTGGAATATCATCAGGAATATCAGCAATCTACGGTGATTTACGGCAGCTACGGCGTGTTGAAATACTATCATGACGCGCTGAAGATGAAGACGCCCTTGGCGCGCATCGACAATGTGGGAGATTTTAAACCGGGCTGCATCAACGTCATTTCCGTCGCAGAGCTGGAAGTGGGAAAGGATTTTGAAATCGGCCAGGTTTCCGCCGCCGCCGGCGACGGCGCGTATCAGTATATCGCCCGGGCTATCGACGACGCCATGAAAGGCGATATCAGCGTCGTCACGACGGCGCCGCTCAATAAGGAAGCCCTTCACAAGGGCGGCCATAACTTCGACGGCCACACGGAAATATTCGCGACGCTGACCGGCACTCAGACGTATACGATGATGCTCTGGTGCGAAACGATGTCCGTCGTCCACGTTTCGACGCACTGTTCCCTGCGGGAAGCCTGCGACAGGGCGACGAAGGCCCGCGTCCTCGAATGCATCCATTTAGCCGACGACGCCATGAAGCGGCTGGGAAAACCGTCGCCGCGAATCGCCGTCGCCGGGCTCAATCCGCACAGCGGGGAAGCAGGTATCTTCGGCCGGGAAGAAATTGAAGAAATCACGCCGGCCATTGAAGCGGCGAAGCAGGAAGGCCTTTGCGTAGACGGCCCCGTATCGCCGGACACGGTATTCTTGAAGGCCCATAAGGGCGTGTACGACATCGTCGTGGCCATGTACCATGACCAGGGACATATCCCCATGAAGATGATGGCCTTTGATTCGGGCGTCAACGTTACCCTGGGCCTGCCGATCATCCGCACGTCCGTCGACCACGGCACGGCCTTCGATATTGCCGGAAAGGGAATCGCCAACGAAGAAAGCATGCTGTACGCCTTGGATTTAGGAAAAAACTTTATTACACAATAAGATGATCTTGAGGGAGGGGATAGAATGGCGTTTAAAGCGAAAGGGCTTATTACACCGGTAGTTACTGCATTGACAGAGGCAGAAGCGTTTAATAAATTAGAATATCAATCTTTTATTAACCATTTGATTGAAGCGGGAGTTCACGGTATTTTCCCTTTGGGGACGAACGGTGAATTTTACGCCTTTACGGCCAAAGAAAAATTGGAAATCATCGAAGCTGCTGTAGAAGCCGTCGACGGCCGCGTTCCCGTTTACGCCGGTACGGGCTGCGTGACGACGAAAGAAACGATTGAATTGTCCAAAGCTGTACAGGCTATGGGCGGCGTAGACTGTTTGTCCATCATCACGCCGTACTTCGCAAAGGCCTCTCAGGGCGATCTCATCGAGCACTACAGCGCCATTGCCAAGAGCGTAGATATGCCTATTCTCCTGTACAATATTCCAGCCCGGACGGGAAATTCTATCGAATATAAAACGGTGAAGCAGCTGGCGGCATATGAAAACATCATCGGCATTAAGGACTCGAGCGGCAACTTCGACAACATGCTCAAATATATCGAAAATACGGATCCGCGCTTGTGTGTATTAGCCGGCAGCGATTCTCTCATCCTGTGGACCCTCATGGCTGGCGGTACGGGAGCCATCTCGGGCTGCTCCAACGTCTTCCCCGAATTGATGGTCAGCATTTACAACTATTGGGAAGCAGGCGACATGGAAAAAGCGAACGAATCGCAGAAGAAAATCCGCGCCTTCCGCAACGTCATGCAGATGGGCAATCCCAACTCGGTCGTTAAATTAGCCGTCAACATGAGAGGCTACAACGTAGGGCCGGCCCGGCAACCGTTAAATTGTACGGATCCCAGTATAGTACAAGCGCTTAAAGAAGTATTCAAACTGTATGAGTAAGGAGTGATTCATCATGTCTATTTCCAGCACGTATCTCGATTCTTTAACTCCGTCGGCAATTCGCAGTATTACTGCAAAAATTAGAGATAAGGCAAGCCAAGGAATCAAAATTGATTCTTTTGCCGGGGGATTGCCGGCGCCGGATTTATTCCCTGTAAAGGAATTGGAAGAAATTACAGTTAAAGCCTTCCAAGAAGAAGGTGGAGAAGTAATTCAATATGCGGCATCAGATGGATATACTCCTTTACGAGAAGAGATTGCCCGCTTGATGAAAGAGAAATTTGATGTAACGAATATTACTTTTAAAAATGTCTTCATTACTTGCGGGTCTCAACAGGGCCTCAACTATATATCCAAAGGGCTGATTGAAGACGGAGATTGCGTTGTATGTGAGACACCGACATATGTAGGAGCCATTGACAGTATAAAAGCTTATAACCCGACTGTAATCGGCGTTCATATGGATGACGACGGTATTAATTTAGAGGAATTAGAAGCCGTTTTAAGAGGAAATACCGTAAAATTTATTTATCTGATTCCCGACTTTCAAAATCCCAGCGGCCGCAGTATGTCGGTCGAAAAACGCAAACAAATTGTAGAACTGGCAGAAAAATACGATACATATATTTATGAAGATGCGCCGTACAGTCTCATTTCGTTTACTGGTAACATTATGCCAGCTGTCAAATCCTTCGATAAATATAACAGAGTGATATATGCGGGATCTTTTTCTAAAACGATTGCTCCGGGACTTCGTGTAGGTTGGATCGTTGCAGACGAAGAAAGCATTACAAAATTAGTATATATGAAAATGAGGGATGACTTGCAGGTTAACAATATTGCGCAAAGACAAGTATACGGATATCTGCACAACTATAATTTTGATGAGCATTTAGCTACGATTCAAGGCATATACAAAGAACGCAGAGACTGCATGTTGCAGGCTGTTAAAACCTATTTCCCTGAAGATACGAAAGTGGTCGTGCCGGAAGGCGGATTATTCATGTGGTTGGAATTAAATCCGTCTATTGATACGCTGCAAATGTTTGATTATGTTTTTAGCAAAAATATTGCATATGTGCCGGGAACGTTCTTTTGCGTAGGTGAAAAGGGACTCAATACAATGCGGCTGAATTTTGCAACACTGGATACGGATGTTATCGAAACGAAAATTGCCGAATTAGGAACGCTGATAAAATCTTATATGGAAGCCCGTAAATAGGGGAAAAGAGGGTGTGACTGATGACTAGTAAAAAGAAAATGTCCCTTGGGACTAAATCTTTGATTGGCGTAGGATTAGGGTTATTATTAGGCGCGGTATTAGTACAAATTCCGCCGGGAATGATTCGAGACGAATTCTTGGTCAATGGGGTATTCGAATTTATTGGGAAAGCGTATTTAACGTTATTAAAGATGACCATTATTCCCTTCGTATTTTGCTCGTTGATTGTGGGAATGTCGTCGGCAACTGATGTAAAACAGGTAGGCCGCGTCGGCTCTAAAATATTAATGTTATACGTTGTCTTTGAAATCGTAGCTTCTGCTTTTGGTATTTTCGGCGGCATCGTATTGCAGCCCGGTAGCGGCGTCGACATGGGGACGATTGCTCTGGAAGAAACTGCTGCGGCTAAAGCTACGTCTATCTCCTTTATAAACGTTTTATTGAACATGTTGCCTTCTAACATTTTTGAATCCTTGGCTAAAGGCGATATGATACATGTTGTCTTATTTGCGACACTCATTGGTGTTGTCATCAGCTTAGTTCAAGAAAAGGCTAAACCTGTAAAAGACGTCGTTGATTCGTCTTATGCTATCATGACCAAAGTTGTTGATATCGTCATGCAGTTAACTCCTATCGGCGTTTTTTGCCTGATGGCTAAGACGGTTGTAACGGCGGGATATGCAGTCATTTTTGCCTTGGCTAAGTATGCTGTTTGTGAAATTTTCTTATTTGTTCTATTTGGGATTATCGTTTATATTCCGCTGTTAAAGTTTGGAGCAAAAGTCAGTCCTATCCCCTATTTGAGAAAATTCTCTCAAATGGCAATTATTCCCTTTTCCACTACGTCGTCTAATATCAGTATCCCTTATTCCTTAAAGCTATGTGATAATTTGGGCGTGTCGAATAAGATATCTTCCTTTACTATTCCTCTTGGTGCTACGGTAAATATGGATGGCAGCGCTATTATGCAGGGGATGACAGCGATGTTTGTGGCGCAGTTATATGGAATTGAACTGACGGCCTCTATGATTATTACCATTGTTATTACGGCTACGTTAGGGACAATCGGTTCGCCCGGTATGCCTGGCGTAGTTATGGTTACGCTGCTGACCGTGCTTTCGTCGGTAGGCTTTCCGTTGGATGCGATTGCTATCATTGTTGGTATTGACCGCTTTACCGATATGTTCAAAACCGTACTAAACGTCATGGGGGATTCTGTTTGCACTTGCGTTGTAGGTCGTTCTGAAGGCGAATTAAACGAAGCGGTTTATTATGACATGAGTAAGAAAATTGACTTCAATTAAGGAGGAACACGATGAATCAATGCCAGTTAACGATTCCCGGCGTTACGTATGCCGGTCCGGGAAGTATTGAAAAAATTTCGGAGATTATAGAAAAAGAAGGGGTTTCTTCCGTCTTATTGTTTACGGATAAAGGGATTCGCAGTACGGGCTTGACGGCTCCGATTGAAGCTCTTTGTGCAGACGTGGCCTTGACTGTCATCGACGATTTGGCGACGGAGCCTTCCTATCAGGATGTAGAGCGGGTCATCGCCGAAGTCGAAGACAGCCGTATTGACCTGATTATCGGCGTCGGCGGCGGCAGCGTCATGGATGCGGCGAAATTGGCCAGCATCGTCATCGGCGCCGACTACGGCGTCCGCGATCTCTTAAAGGACCCGACGATTGCTAAGAAGTACATCAAGTCGCTCATGATTCCTACGACTTGCGGCACTGGCTCGGAAGCGACGTGCAATTCTATCGTCGCCGTGCCGGAACAGCAGTCCAAGCAGGGCATCGTCAATACCTGCATGATTCCCGACTACGTTATTTTGGACGCGGCCATGATTCACGGGCTGCCGCCGAAGATCGTGGCCTCTACGGGCGTAGACGCCCTGGCTCACGTTGTAGAATGCTTTACGTCTAAAAAGGCGACGATTCTCAGCGATACCTATGCGAAGGAAGGGGCGCGCAAGATATTCCGCAACATTCGCGAAGCCTATGCCGACGCCGATAATATGAAGGCGAAGACGGAGCTGCTCATCGGCGCCTATTACGGCGGCATCGCCATTACCGGTTCCGGCACGACAGCTGTTCACGCCTTGTCCTACCCGCTGGGCGGGAAATATCACATTCCCCACGGCGTGTCGAACGCCATCCTCTTCGCCCACGTCATGGAGTTCAATAAGGACGCCTGCGCCGACCGCCTGGCTCTTCTCTGCGACGCCGTGTACCCGGAAAAATATGCCGAAACGGTCGAAGCGAAGGCGGATTACATCATTTCGGAAATCAAGGACATCGTCGCTAAAGTACAGATTCCAACGAATCTGGAAGAATTAGGTGTAAAAAAGGAAGATATTGATTTCCTCGTAGAGGCCGGCAGCCAGCAGCAGCGCCTTTTGGTAAACAACTGCAAGGAACTAAGCCTGGACGACATCCGATACTTGTATAATAAGCTATTTTAAAAAGACTTTAATATCATAGCCTCCCAAGCGATGATACAGTAAAAAACGGTAATTCCTGTGACATGGAATTACCGTTTTTTGTTACAAATGCATGCTCTCCTGATTGTTCATGGAGAAGCCGCCCCGTTCTACGTTGTCGAAGTCCAGGGCCGGGTCGTATTCTGCTTTGATGGCTTTTAGTTTTTTTACGAGGCCCCAGGGCTCCTGTACGGACAGGGTTTCGCCGCGGCCGGAGAGGACCCACAGGACCTTGTAGCCGCGCGGCGGTTCGGCGAGCTTGGTTTCGCCTTTGCCGTCGGTGAAGTAGATGAGGAGGTCGGTGTCCTTAGCCTCGTTGGCGTACTGGAAGACCGGCGAGTAGGACGTGCCGCCGCGGACGTCGAGGCGGTTTTTGATGTCGGCCAGCTCGCGGACCTGATAGACGCGGCGGATTTCGTCGTCGCATTCGATGAGGGTGATGTCGTGCTTATAGTTGCGGACGATGTGGAAGACTTCCTGCATGGCCTGCTTGAACTCGCTGTCGCTGATGCTGCCGCTGATGTCGACGGCGACGATGAGCCTGGCCACGTGGGCCCGCAGGTGGCCGGGCAGATCCAGCCGCTCTGGCTGGCGGCGGTTTCGCCGGGCCGTCGTTTTTTTCTTGCCGCTGGCGATGGAGCCGACCAGCTTTTTCAGGTACCAGTGCCAGGGCAGGTCTTCGTCTTCGGCTTTCAGGGCGGAAATCATGCTTTCCAAGTAGTTGGAGAGCTGGCCCTTGTGGGCCGAATCGATGTATTTGGCCGTAAACTTCCGCAGGGTTTGTTCGTCTATGTCGTCCGATTCGTCCCAGGTGTCGTGGGTTTGGTCGGGGCTGTAGGACACTGCGATGGTTTCGTCGCGGCGGCTCCCTTCTTCGGGGGCGTCCTTTTTATCCGTCCGCAGGTCCAGGGCCGTCTGTATTTTTTCCACGTAGTATTCGAAGGACTCGAACGGCGTCAGCAGGAGGTCGAAGTTGATGTTGACCCAGTCGATAGTCGTGGCAAAGGGCGGCAAATGGTCCAGGTAGGTATTGACGACGACGTCCATGGCCAGGTTAATGGCCTGCTTGCTGTAGCTGCCCTTCAGCTCTTTGGCCCGGACGAGGTGCATGGAGACGACGTGCAGGATCTGGTGCTTGATGGACGTTTCCATCTGCTCCGGCGACAGGGCGAGGAAGATGAGGGGGTTAAAATAGAGGATATACCGCGTGCCTTTAAAGGTGACGCTGGTGGCGTCGGCGATGCTGAAGCGGATTTCCTTGCCCATTTGAAACAGGAAGTAGCCGAAGAAATTGTCCTTGTCCTCCATGAGGCGCAGGTTCAGCCTGTCGATGAAGGTGAAAAATTCCCTGGCGAAGGCTGTTGGGACGGGAGGCCTGTTTCCCTGGTTTTGCTGCTTCCGCAGGTCGTCGGCGACGAGGGAGGCCTTTTGGTACAGCAGGATGGCTTCGACGGTCAGATTGTGTTCCATAGGATCACCTGATAGGGCGGTACGCCTTGAAGTAGGCGTCTACAAAATTGGCGTTTTCGATAGCGTAGGCGTAGACCCGCTCGTTCGTCGCCTTGATGTCCTTCATGATGCCGATGAGGAGATCGACGGGATAGAGGGACAGATATTCCATGAGGCGGTCGACGGCTTCGTCGGCCCGGCCGTCGTCTATGACATCGTCCAGGCGGCGGAGGATATTCTTGGCCGCCAGGTACAGGCGCGTGTGGCTTTCGCCGGCGACGCGCTCTGCCAGGGATGGGTTCAGGGCCGGGCCGGAGAACACGTCGTCGTAGCTGATGAGGGGCTGGGCGTCCGATTCGATGAAGTTTACGAATTCTTCGGCGATGAGCTTGCCTACGTTGCCGCGGATGACGTTGAAGAATACGGCCTTCGGCACGTCGCCCTGCTGCGTGTAGAGCTTATACAGGTCGGAAATGCGCTCGTAGCTGCGCGGCGTGGCGTTGATGTCGCCGTCGTTGTGTTTATCCAGGTATTCCGGGAAGGTGGAAATAAATTCCATGACCTTCGGGTCGATGCCGGCGTCGGCGGCCCAGTCCAGCCACTGCAGGTAGTCCGCTTCCATATACAGCCAGACGAAGCGGTTTTCTTGGGCGGCATCCATGGCGACGGCTTCGTAGTCGTATGAGTCTGCCGGGTTCATGGCGGCGACGATGCGCACGTCCTTCGACAGGACGTAGCCGTTGATTTCCCTGTTGAGGATGAGGTTCATCAATTCCTGCTGCACGGCGTGCTCGCAGCGGTTGATTTCGTCGATAAACAGCAGTACGGTGCCGCCGCCGGCGATGACTTCGTCAATGGCCCGCAGCTTATAATGGACGGCGTAGACCGTCGTCTTTTCTTCGACGGTCTGTCCCGCGTCGTCGCGTCGCGTGTAGGTTTCAATCGTCGGCAGGCCGCCGATTTCCCCCTCCTTCAGGAGGTTGCCGTCGATATTGATGAGGGTCCAGCCGTGTTTTTCCGCCAGCTGATGAGCCAGGGAGGTCTTGCCGATGCCGGTCTCGCCGACGAGAAGGGGCACTTCGCCGGCGGCCAGGACTAATTCTACGCTTCGTAAGGTGTCGATAAAATTCATGATAGTCTCCTATTTTATGGTTAATTTTTCGTCTACGGTGATTTTTTTGGCCTTGGCGCTGCCCCACTGGTCGACGAACAGGACCTTGTCGACAGGGCTCATGTCCAGGGCGCTGCAGTTGATAAAGGCGCGGACGTACGGCTCCGATACGTCGTCTTGAGACAGGACGCGCCGCAGCACCTCTTTGAGCTCGTCCCGGCTGATAACGCAGTCCTTGGGCACGTATTTCATGACCATCGGGTTGAGGGCGAAGAAGGACAGCATTTGTTCCTTCGTCGGATGGGAGAGGAGCAGGACGGCCTGCTCGGCCTTCTGGACGGCGGCGAAGACTGCCGACGGGGCCGGGGACTCGATATAGCGCAGGGCCTCATAGTTTTCGGCGACGGCCGCTTCCTGTACGGCCGCGCTGGGGTTCTTGATGTATTTTACGGCGTCGTAATTCTTGCGCACAGCCTGCAGCTGCAGCTCTTCGCTGGGGTTGGGGATGTAGCGGATAGCCCAGCCCGACTGGGAGAGAGCCGCCTGAATGAGGGCCGGCGACGGGTTGTTCACGTAGGCCAGGTTGTTCCAGCCGCTCTGCACGGCATGGAGCAGCAGGTCTTCCGGCGGATTGTCGATGAACTGGATAGCCCGCGCCGTGTTGGCAATGGCCGCTTCTTCCATCTCCCGCGTCGGGTTGTCGATGTACTGGAGGGCCAGGCCGTTGGTCTGGACGGCGAGGAGCTTCATGGCGTCGGTCGGGTTTTCTATGCGGGCGATGACGTACGGGTTGTTTCGTATCATCTTCATGTATTTTTCAGTTTCCATAGAACGCTTCCTTTTCTTCATATACTATAAAACAATACAATGGGCGTATGGTAAGGCCCATACATGATTATATTAAACAAAAAAAAACAGGCCTGCAACTACATTTTGAAAAATGCGTTGGGCCTGCTGTCAAGGGCGGCTTATTTCCGTATCAGCGCCGCTGCGCGATGGATGTTGATGAACGTTCCCATGACGTCGCGGAGGCGGAGGGGATCGGCCGATGTATTGACGTAAAAAGATTGGCCGTCCGGCGCGTATACGCCGGTCAGGGTGCTGTCGAAGGAATAGGACTGCTCCCGCTTATTGGCGTGGAACGACGCCTTGTATTCGTTGATCTGGCGAATCAGCCGGCCCGATTGATAGGCTTCGGCGTCTAAGGGGTCGGCATACGTTTCGACGTAGAGGGTGCAGGACAGGTTTTCGAGGCTGTTGGGATAATCCATGGTCTGAATGGCCTGAATGGTATTGATATCGACGTAGACGACGCTGTCGTTCTGGGCGCTGACGACGCGGTAGCGGTCGGGCGACTGGAGCAGCGTGTCCGAATCCATGGCTTGGGACGCGGCGGAGCCGGCCAGGAGCAGAAATGACAGGGACAGGAGGGAGAGAAGTTTTTTCATAGAGCTTCATCCTTTCTTCGCAGTGTATAGTATAAGTGAATTGTACATATTGTACCATACTCCCGGAGAAACGCAACGTCGGAAACGGTCGGGACATGGCAGAGCCCGGCGGGAAAATGGAAGAAATATATTGAAAAATATATAAAGAATAGATATAATGGCAAGGTATTGTAAACGTCTTCGTGGGAACGCATCAGTCCCGATAACTAAGGCGTTTTCAGCCGTATTCCACTTGCGGAATCAAGGAAAATATCATAAAATACTCCTATGGAAAACGTAAATCCGTAATGTTGAATGGAGTTCTTGATGACCATATTGTAGTATACGGGAAAGGATTGGTTCATATGTTAGATTTTCGTATCCATACATTTTTATGCGTTTGCCGCCACATGAATTATACGAAGGCTGCCGCCGAATTGCAGATTACGCAGCCTGCCGTATCGCAGCATATCCGGCATTTGGAAAAAGAGTACCAGACTAAATTGTTCGACTACACGGGCAAGCGGCTGGAACTGACCCAGGCCGGTCAAATTCTGCTCAACGCGGCGACGACGATCAGCCATGACAACGTCATGCTCAAGCAGCGCCTGCAGGACCTGCAGCAAAACAATAAATCCGTCGCCTTTGGGGCGACCCATACGATCGGCGAATTCGAGATCATCGACCGCCTGGCCGATTTCCTCCACGAGCACGCCGACGTGAACATCCGGATGAAGATCGCCGATACGGACAAGCTGCTGAAAGCCGTCGACGAGGGGATTATTGATTTCGCCATCGTCGAAGGGTTCTTCGACCAGGATCAGTACGAAACGCTGCTGTTTTCCAACGAGCCGCTCATCGCCGTATGCGGGCCCGATTACGACGCGCCGTCGGAAATGTCTTTGGCCGACTTGATGCGCTATCGGCTCATCGTCAGGGAAAAAAGCGCCGGTACCCGGGAGCTTCTGGAACGGAGCCTGGCCGAGCACAGCCTGACGATTTCCGATTTTCCCTTCCGGCATGAAGTGGGAAGCCCCCAGGCCGTAAAGGGACTGACGTGCCGCAACTGCGGCGTCGCCTTTTTATATGAAAAGTCCGTGCGGCAGGAAGTAAACGACGGACGGCTCAAAGAAATCGCCATCCGCGATTTTTCCGTTACCCACGCCGTGACGTTTTTGTGGCGTAAAGGCAGTATGTACAGCGCGATGTTCCGGCAGATGTACAATCAGCTCAAAGGCTGAGGGACGCGTCGCTGATTCATGATGTAGTAGTTATGTTTTCTGAAAGGGTGAAATATCATGTTATATTCGACAGAAGTAAAGAATATGTGTCCCGTAAAAAAGGGCGCGTATCACGGCCCGGCACCGATTCCTGAAGAAGGCAAATGGGTGCAGGTCAAAGAAATTAAGGATATCAGCGGTCTGACTCACGGCGTAGGCTGGTGCGCTCCTCAGCAGGGCGCCTGCAAGCTGACGCTGAACGTAAAGGACGGCATCATCGAAGAAGCCCTCGTAGAAACCCTCGGCTGCTCCGGCATGACCCATTCGGCAGCGATGGCTTCGGAAATCCTGCCGGGCAAGACGCTCCTCGAAGCGCTGAATACCGACTTGGTATGCGACGCTATCAACGTAGCTATGCGCCAGCTCTTCCTGCAGATCGTATACGGCCGCACGCAGACGGCCTTCTCCGAAGGCGGCCTTCCCATCGGCGCCAGCTTGGAAGACCTGGGCAAGGGCCTGCGCAGCCAGGTCGGCACGATGCTCGGCACAAAAGCTAAGGGCACGCGCTATCTGGAAATGACCGAAGGCTATGTCACCCGCATGGCTCTCGACGAAGAAAACCAGGTCATCGGCTATGAATTCATCCACCTCGGCAAGATGATGGACGCTATCAAAAAAGGCGTAGAACCGGCCCAGGCCATGGAAGACGCCAAAGGCCATTACGGCCGCTTTGACGAAGCAGCTTCGTATATCGATCCGAGAAAAGAATAAGGAGGGCTCATCATGGAATTGTTTGAAAGCTACGACAGAAGAATAGATAAAATCCTCGGCGTGCTGAAAGAATACGGCATCGGCAGCGTGGAAGAATGCCGCGACATCTGCGCCGCCGCAGGCATTGACCCGTACCAGATCGTAAAGACCGTTCAGCCCATCGCCTTTGAAAACGCCGGCTGGGCCTATACGGTAGGCGCGGCCATCGCCATCAAGAAGAACGCCCGCACGGCTGTAGAAGCGGCGAAAGCCATCGGCGAAGGCCTGCAGGCATTCTGCATCCCCGGCTCCGTCGCCGACGACCGCAAGGTAGGCCTCGGCCACGGCAACCTGGCGGCTATGCTGCTCCAGGACGAAACGCAGTGCTTCTGCTTCCTTGCCGGCCACGAATCCTTCGCCGCCGCTGAAGGCGCTATCGGCATCGTCCGCAACGCCAACAAGGCCCGCAAGGTGCCCCTGCGCGTTATCCTGAACGGCCTCGGCAAGGACGCCGCCCAGATTATTTCCCGCATCAACGGCTTTACGTACGTACAGACCCAGTTTGATTACGGAACGGGCGAACTCCACATCGTCCGCGAAATCCCCTATTCCAAGGGTGAACGGGCCAACGTCCGCTGCTTCGGCGCCGACGACGTCCGCGAAGGCGTGGCTATCATGCATCACGAAGGCGTCGACGTATCCATTACGGGCAACTCGACGAACCCGACCCGCTTCCAGCATCCCGTTGCCGGCACGTACAAGAAAGAATGCGTCGAAATGGGCAAGAAGTACTTCTCCGTCGCTTCCGGCGGCGGTACGGGCCGCACGCTCCATCCGGACAACATGGCTGCCGGTCCGGCTTCGTACGGCATGACCGATACGATGGGCCGCATGCACTCTGACGCTCAGTTTGCCGGCTCGTCTTCCGTACCGGCTCACGTAGAAATGATGGGCTTCCTCGGCATGGGCAACAACCCCATGGTCGGCGCGTCCGTCGCTGTCGCCGTAGCCGTAGAAGGCGCGGCTAAGGAAGGCAAATTCTAATTCGGCATTGCTTCGTATTCGCAAAGTGCAAAACGCAGTTTCCCAATCGGGAAGCTGCGTTTTTTGACGCTCCTGTAGTATTGTGATATAATATATCCCGACAAAAATATATAAAACGACAAAAGGCTATCCGGCAAGATGCGTTTCGGTCTGTTGCGGATAGCTTGTTTCTTGTGAAATCATATATAACCTGCTAATAAGACAAGATGTAAACGGTAATGACGTAGTAGTGAAATGGGGTATTCGATGAAGACGAGAAAAAAAATTGCAGCTATGATATGTTTCATGATGATGACTTCTGTATCGGTTGTCGGCGCGACGTTTCATCCCGGTGACCGGGGCGATCAGATCGTGGCGATTCAAAACGCCTTAGTCCGCAACGGCAGCGACATCGCCGTCGACGGCGATTACGGCACGGGGACGCAGGAAGCCGTCAAGGCCTTTCAGGAACGGCACGGCCTGGACGTAGACGGCATTGTCGGCGCCCAGACCTACGAAGCGCTCATGGGAGCGGCTATGCCGGAAAACGTGAGCAGCCACTTTATTGAAAAAAAAGCGATTAAAAACAAGGGGAAAGAAAACCTCATGTTTCCTCTGGTCACGGCGGATAACGCCATCAGCGTCGTCCAGCAGGCCTTGGCCAATAAGGGCTATAACCTCGACGTAGACGGCGTCTTCGGCGTCGGCACGGAACAGGCCGTCCGCAAATTCCAGGCTGACAACGGCCTCGACGTAGACGGCGTCGTCGGCAAGGCGACGTTCTATGCCCTGACAGGGGAAGCGCTGCCCGGCGGCCCCCTGCGCCGCTTCGGAAACGGCGGCTACGGCAGCGCGACGGGCACGGCCAACTCCCGCCTCGCCAAGCAGCTCCTGGGTATCGCCAACCAGTATAAGGGCGTGCCCTACGTCTTCGGCGGCTCTACGCCGTCGGGCTTCGACTGCTCAGGCTTTACGCGCTATGTTTATTCGGCCGTAGGCATCAGCCTGCCCCGCTGCGCCGACGAACAGTACAGCGTCGGCAGCGACGTATCCATGTCCAACCTCCAGCCCGGCGACCTGGTATTCTTCTCGACGTACGAACCGGGCATTTCCCACGTAGGCATCTACATCGGCGACAGCCAGTTTATCAACGCCTCCAACGACGGCGTCAGCGTAGCCGACCTCAACAGCCGCTACTGGGCGTCCCGCTACGTAGGAGCCAAACGGGTCATCAACGGATAAACCGCACGAATTTCATATGGCAACATACAGCGCGCCCTTCTGTGTCAGATAGAGATATCTGGTACAGAAGGGCGCGTTTTGTCATTTCAGCAGTTTATGGGCTAAGGCGTAGTCGACGAGCTCTGATTTCGTCGTGCAGCCCAGCTTCTGCATGAGCCGCGACTTGTACGTCGATACGGTCTTGATGGAAATGTGGAGCGTATCGGCGATGGCCGCCAGGGAATAGCCGTGGACGAGGTAGGTCAAGACTTCCCGCTCGCGGGCCGACAGGTCGACGGGGTCTTTCGGCGGGTCGATGAGGCTGTTCAAGAGGGTGTGGGCGTCTTCATCGCTGAGGTAACGGCGGCCGTCCATGACGGTGCGCAGGGCCTGGAACAGCTCCGTGTCGATGGCGTCCTTGCAGATGTAGCCGTCGGCTCCCTGGGTCATGACCTCCTTGATGTACTGCTGCTCGCTGTACATGGTGAGGACCAGTATTTTGACGGCCAGGCCGCGCCGTTTGATTTCCTTCAGGCAGTCGAGGCCGCTCATGACCGGCATGGACAGATCGAGCAGGACGACGTCGACAGGCGTCGTTTTTAAGATGTCCAGTACCTCGCGGCCGTTGGAGGCCTCGGCGGCGACGTGAAAATCGCCTTGGGACGACAGGAGCAGCTTGAGGCCCGTGCGCAGGATGCGGTGGTCGTCGGCGAGCAGTATGTTAATCGGTTTGATCATGGGAGACGCCTCCTTCGTCAGATGAATCTTTCAGCGGCAAGGTAATGACGATGCACGTGCCGTCGTTGGGGTAGCTGTCGATATAAAAATGGCCGTTGAGCAGCTCCGCCCGTTCGCGCATGCTGACGATGCCCAGGTGGTTGTCGAGGCGGGCCTGCTCCAGCGTATCTTCGCTGAAGCCGACGCCGTTGTCCGTAATAGACAGGGTCAGGGTCTCGTCGTCGGTTTTGATGGTAATATCTACCGCATCGGCCTGGGAATGGCGGACGATGTTGGTCAGGGCTTCCTGCATCAGGCGGTAGCACAAGAGGGAAATCGGATGGGACAGGTGGGAAAAATCGCCGCTTTGGGAAAAGGAAATGTGAATGTGCGGCTGGGCGCGGCGGAACGTGTCGAGGTATTTTTCCATAGCGACGATGAGTCCCAGGTCGTCGAGCAGGGGCGGGTGCAGGTTGACGGCCAGGTGGCGCAGCCCTTCCAGAGTATCCTTCATCAGGTCGCGGACGCCGCACAGGAGCTCTTTGGCATCGGCGTCGCTCGTCTTGTCCATGATGATGCGCAGGTAGGCCAGCATGGTGACCATGGACTGGCTCGTCTCATCGTGGAGCTCCCGGGAAATGCGCCGCCGCTCGTCTTCGCGGGCCGAAAAGAGCTGGCTGATGAGCCACATCCGCATCTTTTCCTTTTCCTGCAGGGCCTGGAGGAGTCGCGAGTTTTCCTGCTCGCGGGCGGACAGGCGCGACGACAGGGTGTTGAAGGCCCGGGCCAGACGGCCTACGTCGTCAGGCGTCTTTTCCGGCACCTTTACCTGATAATTGCCCCGTCCCAGCTGGCGCACGGCGGCGGCCATCTGCTGGATGGGCTTGAGGAAGCTGCGGGCGTAGCGCGTGGCCAGCCACGAAGAGGCGAGGCAGATGAGGATGATGAGGATGATCATTTCCAGAAAGCGGCGCTGCATGACCTGCATCATCGTCTTTTCCGACAGGCCGATGCGGAAATAGCCGACCAGGCCGTTGTCGATGGGGCAGAGCACCTCGCGGATATACCCTTCGTTGCTGTCAAAGGTCACTGTATCTACGGCGACGCCGGGTTTCGGCTCCCGCACCAGGGGCAGGCCTTTGGGGATGCCGTTCGTGAAGGTGCTGGCTAAAATCTGTCCGTTAGGATGAAAGACGATGATGTAGCGGATCTGGTCGTTCAGGGACTGGATCTGCATGAGCCGCTCCGTCATGGAAAACCGGTCGTCCAGGAGAATGTCGCTGCTGATGACGGCGCTCATGGTCTGGCCGATTTCGACGCCCGACTTGTCGAGCTCCCGCTCCATTTCGGAGCTCGTCGTGTACAGCAGGAGGCTGCCGATGAGCAGGCCGCAGATGAAGATGGTGCCGACGATGAGGGCGTTAAATTTTACGTACAAGCTGTAATTTCTCATGGTTATTCTCCAGGTACGTTGTTGCGGATACTGTATTTATGGCGGAGGGCGGCGTACAATTCCGGCTCAGGCGGCACGAACTTGTCGATGAGGGTGCGCTGCATGGCCTCGTGCAGCGCCGGGTCCTGATCCATGCTGTAGAAGATGCGGCGCAGCTCGGCCTTTTCGGCATCGGGCAAATCGCTGCGCATCACGACGGGCCCTGTCGGAGCTGCCGGCAGGACGGCGAAGACCCGGACCTTTTCGCACAGCTGGGGATTCCGCCGGTTTACGAAGTCGTAAATCTGGCTGTCGACGCTGGCCGCGTCGGCCAGGTGGTTGGCGACGGCCCAAATGGATTTATCGTGGTTATAGGTGTAAAAGGTCGATTTGAAATAGGCCGAAGCCGACGTATTCATGTCCAGCAGAAGAAAGTCGATGGCCTGCCGGCCCGAATAGCTGAGGGGATCCGTAAAGGCGAAGACCCGGCCCTGCAGCTGGCTGAAGTCGGTAATGTCGCTGTCCGAGGCGGCGATGAGATAGGTCTGGTACAGTACGGACCCGTTGGTCTGGGTCATGGCCAGCAGCTCGATCGGCGTTTTGCCCCGGTAGGCCGAGTAGGCCCCGGTGGAGAAAAAGGCGATGTCGGCGCCGCCGTTGTCCATGAGCTTGTTCAGCTCCTCGTAGGTCCGCTTTTGCAGGAGGACGGCCGGCTTCTGCCGCTCCTGGGAAATGTGGTTGACAAACTGCTGGTACGACTGGCGCGTTTCCTTAGGCGACATGACCGAGGCGAAGGCGATGCGCAGGGGCTGGACGGACGACGCCGTCGCCGCCGGGGCCGTCTGCGGCTGAGTCTGGGTAAAGTCGATGTTTCCCGCCGGCCGGTCGCAGCCGGCGCAGCACATCAGGACGGCTGCCGCCGCCGCAGCGAGCAGGCGAAGCCAGGTTTTGCTCCGTTTCATAGCATAGCTCCTTCACAGAATGATACGTAGTCTTTATATGTATCATATCATGAAATGACAGAGAGAGAAACTGACGGCGCCGTATAAAAAAAGAAGCAAAGAACGATGTCTTCGCTTCTTTTTCTAACTGCCGGAGCAGTTCCCTAGAAGAGTTTTGAGATGTATATGAAAGAGAGAAAGCAAGAGGGATTAATCTTCCTGCGGCTTGGCGTTCCAAACGAGGAGAGCCAGGAGCGTCGAGGCGACAGCTGCGCCTACCCAGAATTCCGTAGCGTAGCCGAAGTCGTATACCTTTTCGCCGCCAACGACGGTGATGGTCATGAGCTTGCCCGTGACGAATTCCTGAATGGCCGCGCCGGCATAGCTCAGGAGGCCGATCATGCCCATAGCCGCGCCGGTAACGCGCTTCGGCACGATGTCGACAGCCATGAGGCCGCCCATGTAGCAGACCAGAGCGCCCATCGTAAATCCGTAGAAGGTCATGCAGAGCATGTCGACTGTAAAGGAATGGGGAGCCCAGACGAAGCCGGCGATGGACAGGGAGTACAAGATGCCGTACAGCAGGGCCGGTTTATTGCGCTTGTGGTTGAAGAACTTGTCGGAAATGAGGCCGCACAGGAGAGCGCCGAAGATACCGGCAACCTGCATGTAGGCCATGACGCCGGCTGCGCCCATGATGTCGTAGCCCTTTTCCGTCGTGAGGTAGATGACGCCCCAGCTTTCGACGGCGTAGCGGGCGATGTATACGCAAAGGGAAGACAAGCCGAGAATCCAGACGGCCGGGTTTTTGACGACGGCGTTCCACTGCTGGGAGCTGACGGATTTTTTCTTTTCCGCGTCGACCTGTTCCTGCGTCTTTTCGCCGTAGTAGACGGCGCCGTTGGGAAGACCCATCGTTTCAGGACGGTCGCTCATGCCGAAGTAAATGAAGATCGTGCCGATCAGGGAAATGATACCGGCGGCGACGAAGCCCATGGACCAGTTGTAGGCCGATACGATGGCGGCGATGGCGAAATAGGCAAAGGAAGAACCGAGGTTATGGCTCGTAAACCATACGCCGTACAAGGTGCCGCGCTGCTTATTGCTGAACCACTGGTTCAGGGCGACGATGGACGGGCCGGCGCCGTAGGACTGGAACCAGCCGTTGAGGCCCCATAATACGGCTAAGGGGACGAAGGAGTTTACCAGGCCCATGCCGACCATCGTAAGAGATGAAATGAAAAGACCGAAGGAAAAGAACCGCTTATTGTTCATTCGGTCGGCGAGGAAGCTGTTGGTAAATTTCCCTAAACCGTACGTAACGAAGAAGATAGAACCGATAATACCGATTTCCGTCGGCGTGACGATGCCCGACGCCAGGAGCGGCTTTTTGATGACCGAATAACTCTGGCGAATGATGTAGTAAAAGGCGTAGCCAATGGTGATGGAGGCGAATACGCGCCAGCGGACGCTGTTAAATTTCCGCTTTACAACTTCCGAATCGGCGATCTGCGCGATATCCGGACCGGTTTTGAAGAACTGCCACAATAAATTCAACATACAGAAAAACTCCTTTCTTCATACTGCCTGTGTTTGGTCGTTCTTATTTGTTGAATTTATTATAATAAAACATAGTAACCATGCGGTATCGGAAAAAGTCTGATTTTGTTGTAGGAATTTTTCTGACAAAGAAAAGGCCGCGGCGATAAACGGAATAAGCGTATCCCTTTATCGCCGCGGATTGCGTTTCGTTACTACCGTATTAAATTTATTGATGGAAACGATAACAGGTCGTTTCGATGGACTTCACGTCTTCTTGGGTAAGGCTAGGAAGCTCTGTTCCCATTGCCTGTTCTATGGCCTTGGCATCGACGGTCCAGCGGGTTTTCTTCATATCTTCGCCGTGGGCTTGGATGTATCGGGCTGTGCTGCGGGCCGCGGCGCTGCAGGGCAGGCTTTGGACGACGTAGCGGAAATTGGTCCGCGGCACCGATTTCATGGGCTGCTTCCATACGTCTTCGATTTCCAGGGTATAGTCGCATTCGTGGTAGCCGTTGGACACGGCTTCGCGGCCGATGTCTTCCGTGTTTTTCAGGCCCATATCGAGGAGCAGGTAGTCATAGAGAAGGACATGTTCCCATTTGTCCTTAAGAAATTCCCGTTCGGGAAAGAGGCCGCACGGGTCTTCGCCGTACAGCCGGAGCAGGTCCAGCAGGAAGGCCAGGCGGTGGCGCTTGAAGGTGAAGGACACGGCCTTGAGGAAGATCTCGCGCATCATGACGTATCGTTCCGCTTCGTCGCGGAAGTCGGCGTCAAAGTAGCTCAGCGGCGTTTCTTCCCGTATGTAGCGGACGAGCTTGCCTTCCAGGTCGATGAGGCGCCGGCGGGCCGCGCTTCGTTCCGCCGGCGGCAGGGATGGGTCGAGGCGCCTCCGGTTCAGCCGTTCCATGCGGTTCAGGCAGGCCGTTTCCACGGCTAAGGCGCTGAACAGGCCGTTAGCCTGCTGGCGTGAAAATATTTCCGATATATCGTCTTTCGATAAGGACTGGGCCATTAGATATCATGCTCCTTATGGCGAGATTAGTCGTCGATGGTAATTTTTACGTCTTTAAAATAGTCTTTAAAGGATTGGACCCACGTGCGGGCCGGATGGGACAGGAAGCCCTTGCTCTTCCATATCAGGGCCAGGGTCCAGTAGATAGACGGGTCGACGAGGGGCACGTGGACGGCCTTGTCGGCGGGGATGCGCTGACAGATGCTCCGCGGCAGCAGGGCGATGCCCATGCGGGCGATGACCATTTCTATCTGCAAATCCCAGTTGTTGCTCTGGCAGATGATCTTGGGATGGGCCATGATGTTCTGGTAGAACGAGTGTATGTACGGATTGAGGGCAAAGGACGGCGCGTAGTATACGAGGGGCTCGTCTTTGATGTCGTCGAGGGTCAGCTCGCGGGCCTTCGCCAGCCGGTGGTCGGGAGGCATGACGATTTCCAGGGGTTCCCGGTGGAAGATGAAGAAATCGTAGGGCATTTCCGTCGTAATCGGCAAGGCGACGAAGCCGACCTGCACGAGGCCGTCGTCGATGGCCGAGACGATGTCCAGCGAGCCGACCTCTGTCAGCTCCAGCTCGATTTGCGGATAGGACGTGATGAAATGGCCGATAAACGGCGAAATGAGAGACGACGCGATCATCGGCGGGACGCCGACGGTCAGCTTTCCGGCATTCAGCAGCTGCGGCGATTCCATTTCTTCGTTCAGCGCTGTGAAGTCGTTTAAAATGCCTTCAATACGGGGAAGGAGATACGCACCCATTTCCGTCAGCTCGACGTTTTTTCCCTTGCGGTCAAAGAGGCGTATGTTCCAATGTTCTTCCAGCGCCTTGATGCCTTTGCTGATGGAAGGCTGACTGATATGAAGCGCTTTGGACGCTTTTGTAAAGCTTTTTTTATGGGCTACTTCGACGAAGTAGGTCAGCTGGAATAAATCCATAGTTATATTTCACCTCGCATTAATATCCTTAATAGTACCATATTTCAAAAGAGAATAGAATACGATTGCCTTCGATTCCTTCCGAATTTCGTCACTTCGGCGGGATATGCTGAGATTTTAAGCGCAGGCTGTGGACAGGCGCAGGTTTTTGTGGGAAAATTTAATATGGATACGATTCTGTTTTACAGAGACAAAAGGATGTATAATACTTACAGAGAGAAGACGAAAAGGAGGAGCCTATGACGACGGCACGTTGGATCATGCACGTCGATATGGACGCGTTTTACGCGTCTATCGAGCAGCGGGACAATCCGGCCCTGCGGGGGATGCCGGTCATCGTCGGCGGACTGACGGGGCGCGGCGTCGTCGCGACGGCGTCGTATGAGGCGCGGCAGTTCGGCGTGCATTCGGCTATGAGCATGAAGCTGGCCCGCAGGCTGTGCCCGAACGGCGTGTTCCTGCCGGTGCGCATGTCCCATTACCGGCGTATTTCCCACCAGATTCGGCTCATCCTGTCCCATTACTCGCCCTTTGTAGAGCCCCTGGCGCTGGATGAAGCTTTTCTGGATGTGTCGGGTATGGGACTGAAATATCCGAACATCGTCGACATCGCCAAGGCGGTCAAGCAGGATATCCGGCGGACGACGGGCCTCGTCGCCTCGGCCGGCATCGGGCCGAATAAGTTTTTGGCCAAGCTGGCGTCGGATTTGAAAAAGCCCGATGGACTGATGTGGATTCCCTACGGCGAGGAACGGGCCATCCTGGCGCCCCTGCCGGTGAGCCGCCTGTGGGGCGTCGGCAAGGTGACGGAGCAGGCCCTGCGGCGGGCTGGATTTCATACCATCGGCGACGTTGCCGATGCCGGCCCGGAGGCGCTGATGCCCATTGTCGGCAATCAGGCTCATCGGCTGCACGACCTGGCGTTAGGCAAGGACAACCGGCCCCTGGAGGTCAGTCGCCGTCCCCAATCTGTCGGCAACGAGCATACCTACGCCCACGATTTGGTCAGCGACGACGAAGTGGACGAGCAGTTCCGCCTGCTGGCCAACGAGGTGTCGTGGCGGCTGCGGCAGAATCATCTGATGGGGCGGACGATTACGATCAAAGTGCGCTTCGCCTCGTTCCGCACCATTACGCGGTCCCTGACGATCGACGGCATGGGGACCTGCTCGGAAGAGCAGCTGTATTTCTCGGCCAAGCGGCTGTATCATAAATGCGGCGGCGCAGAGCCTATCCGGCTGCTGGGCCTGTCCGTCAGCCAGCTGCAGCCCCTGCAGGTACAGTGCGATTTATTTTCCGACGATACGGAAACGAAGGCCAAGGTAGCCGAGGCCATCGACAAGCTGCAGAAGCGCTTTGGCCGCCAGGCTATCATGAAAGGATTTTTATGGGAAATGTCTCATGAAAAAGACTAAAGCACCATATACTATAAACGAGGAGTGTATATCATGGCGATTTTTAAAGTAGCAGCCCATACGGGAGACAACAACGGATACATCGAATACGATACGGAAACGAAGGAGCTGGGCGTCCACCTGAACGACGAAGAAATCGACGCCAAGGTCCGGGAGTATTTGACGACGGAACGGCCCCTGCACCGTTTTACGGATTTATCGTACTACGAAACGGTCAGCGTCGTGCCGACGGACGACGTAGAGTCGCTGAAATTAGCCTTGTGCTATATCTGGCTGGCTCTGGGTGTCCACGTCGACTGGAGCCGCCCTGTCGAAGGGTGAGGCGAAACGAGAGGGAAAACGACATGTCCACAAGATATCCACATTCTGTGCCCTGCGGTGTGGCTAGAATGTGGATGTTTTTTGCAAACGGCGAAAATACGCCGTCCGCGGCGGTGCATAACTTGGCGGATGAAGCGGGCAAAATGTGTATAACTGGACGCCGGGTTATGAAAACAAGCGTTTGCGTTAACATAAAAACCGCATAGCTGCGCCGTTTTCAGAAATTTGTAAAGACTTGTTTACAATGTGCATAACTGACGATGAATTGTGGATAATTTTTACGCACAGCCTGTGGATATCTGAAGAAAAGGGAAAATATCAGGTAAATACAGGCTGTGCGGGAATTTTCTGGCTGTGAAATTTTCCAGTTATCCACAATGTGTGCAGTGAATTTGATATGTAGGAGTGGAGTAGACAAATGAAAGCGATTATTGACGGATTACTCGTATTGTCTAATGAAATCGTAACGGGACATATTCTGATGTATGAAAAGGACATATGGAAAATCGTGCCGCGGCACCAGTTCCGCGCCGGCATGTGCACGGAATTGATTGACGCCAACGGCGGCTTCGTCGTGCCGGGCTTTATTAACGAGCACATCCACGGCTGCGCCGGCGCCGACGTGATGGACGAAGACGGGCAGGCCTTGGAAACGATGCGGAAGGCCCTGCCGGCTACAGGCGTCACGTCCTTCGTGGCGACGACTATGACCCAGTCGAAGGAAGCGATGGCCGGGGCGCTGGAGCGCGTCCGCCAGGCCATGGGCAAGCAGGGCGGCGCCCAGGTTCTCGGCGCCCATCTGGAAGGACCCTTCGTGAGCGAAGACTATAAGGGGGCCCAGGCGGCGGGATACCTCGCCGCTCCCGATTTTTCCTGGATTGCGCCCTATGCCGACGTCGTGAAAATCATTACCGTAGCGCCGGAAGTATTGAAGAACAAAAGCTTTTTGAAGGAGTGCCGGGATCATCAGATTCTCGTGTCGCTGGGACACAGCGCGGCGACGTATGAAGAGGTCATGGAAATCGTCGATGCCGGCGGACTGTGCCATGCGACGCACCTGTACAACGCCATGGCTCCCTTCCATCATCGGCAGCCCGGCCTCGTCGGCGCGGCCCTGCTGTCGCCGAAGGTACACTGCGAGTTGATCTGCGACAACCTGCATGTCCATCCGGCGGCGCAGAAGCTGGCCTATCAGCTGAAAGGCCGCGACGGCATTATTCTCGTAACCGATTCGATGCGGGCCTGCCTGCAGGGCGACGGCGAATCGGAATTGGGCGGCCAGGCCGTATACGTCAAGGACGGACAGGCCCGTTTGGCCGACGGTACGCTGGCCGGAAGCACAGCCGTCATGAATCAGGTCGTGCTCAACTTCCTCATCAACAGCGGCGCGTCCCTGCCCGACGTCGTGGCCATGGCTTCAGCTAATCCGGCAAAGGACTTGGGCCTGTACGACCGCCTGGGCTCGCTGGAAGAAGGCAAGCAGGCCGACGTCGTCGTATTGGACAGCAACGATTTCCACGTGAAGCAGACGGTCATCGCCGGCGAGCTTGTGTATGATGAATTGGCAAAATAGGTTGAAGCGATGGATCACAATCGGGGTCGGTTTTCTCGTAGCAGCAGCGCTGCTTGCGGCCTGCCAGCCGGCCCCGGAAACAAAAGCACATGTATCTGGCAGCGAAACAGTGGAAGAACGAGCTGCGCGCATCGTTGCGGCCATGTCGCCGGAAGATAAGGCCGGACAGGTGATGATGGTCGGTTTAATGAATGAGGAGCTGCAGCCTGAAGACCTGCGGCAGCTGGCAATCTGCCGGGCCGGCAACGTCATTTTGTTTGACCGCAATATGCAGTCGCCGGCGCAAGTCCGGGCTTTGTCCGGCGAAGTGAAACAAACGATTGAAAGGCAATGCGGCATAGCGCCATTTATTGCTGTTGACCAAGAAGGCGGACAGGTACTGCGCATGCGGGAACAGTTTCTTCCTGTTCCCAGTCAGGAAGAAATCGGCCGCAGCGGCAGCCCTGGGAAAGCCAGACAATGGGCTGCCGATACAGGACGTGAATTGAAGTCTATGGGGATTAACGTCAATTTTGCGCCCGTTGTCGATTTAGGTTCTTCGGCAGAGCGCTCATACGGCAGCGATCCGGAAATGGTATCGGCATATGCAGTACAGGCTTGTCAAGGCTATGCAGAGGCGGGTATTTGGTGTGCTCTTAAACACTTTCCCGGAATCGGCAAGGTTCAGACAGATCCGCATATGGACGGAGACAGCGTTGCGGCTTCTAAAGACGAGCTGATGCAGCAGGATCTGAAGCCCTTTGCAGCGATTATACGGCAAATACCTGCTGATGCCATGTTCGTTATGGTGTCGAATGTTACCTTTCCCTCTTTGGATGCGGAATATCCGGCATGCGTATCGCAGACGGTTATGACGGATTTGTTGCGGGAGACATATGGCTACAAGGGCCTTATCGTATCGGACGATATGGAAATGGGCGCCATGGCCAAGCATTATGCCTTTTCCGATATGGGTGTCATGGCCTTGAAAGCTGGTGCCGATATGGTGCTGGTTTGTCATGATTACGGTCATGAACAAGAGACACATGACGGCATAGTAAGGGAATATAAGGCAAATCCGGAATTTCACCAAATGGTTGATGAAAAAGTAATGCATATTGTAGAAACAAAATTGAAAATGAATTATTTGTAAACGGTGTTCTGTAGAATATAGTAAAAGACCATGCAGCGTCGGTTCGTAGCGGCCGAACGAGGCATGGTCTTCTTTGTTTCCGAAACGGCTTCAGCGAGGAGCCTTTCGGTATGTTTTTCTGTAGTCGCGGGGAAGAAGATGCGTCGCTTCCTTGAAGGCCTTGGTGAATTTTCCCTGCGTTTCGTAGCCTACGGCGGCGGCAATCGCGGCGATGGAGTCGTTCGTCTGCTGCAGGAGCTCCATGGCCCGGCGGATTCGGTAGGACCGCATGTAGGCGGCGATGGGCTGGCCGTAGACGGCTTTGAAGGTCGTTTTCAGGGAAGACGTGTTGATGAAATACGTCTTGGCTAATTCGTCGATGGTGTACCGCTTGTCCAAATTCGCCGTCATGACGGCGTGGATGTCCTGTATGACCGACGCCAGCTGGGCGTCGCAGCTTTGCTGGGCCGCGGGAGCGTCGATGTCGGCGCGGACGAGATACAGGAGCAGCTCCAGGGCGGCGATCTTGCAGGCCGCCGGGCGGAAGGGCTCCGGCGTGTCGTACAGGGAGAAAAAGAGCCGTTCCAGTTCCTGATTCGGCGGGAAAACGACGGGCGCCGCGCCGTATTTTTCGATGAGTTTCTCCGCCGTCGTGCCGGCGCTGGCGATGATATCGGCCGGCGTGCCATTCAGTGCGCGGAAATCGACGGCCAGTCCCGCCCCTTCAAAATAGCCTAAAGGCAGGGACATGGCCGAATCGGCGCAGCAGTCCATCATGTGAGCTGCCGTCGCTCCCGCGCCGACGTAGGAGACGAAGCCCTTCGTCAGGTTCCAGCCGGCCCGGCCGCTGCGGCAGAAGGTGACTTCGATGGCGTCGTGCAGCGCTTCATGGCGAAACGATACGGTCGGCGCGAGGATTTGCCAATAGGACAGCTCGATGCCGGGAAATATCGTCGCTGCCGTCATGCGTCCCTTGCCCTCTGTGCGGACGGTCACGCTGCGGATAGGCGGCAGGCCCGTTTCCAGTATCTGAATGGAGCAGACGCCGTCCGGAATAGAGCGCAGCGCGTCTTCTAACTGAGCCCGGCGGTCATTCATAGGAATCGCCTTCCTTGTCCGGCGTCGGGCAGGCGATGTCGACGAGCTGCTCCGTCATGGCGTGCAGCGCTTCGGCCTGCCGGGTTCGTACGGCCTGATAATATACTTCTTTGCCGTCGCGGCGGCTGGTAATGAGGCCGCCGGCTTTCAGCAGCTTTAAGTGATGGGATACGGCGGGGCTGCTCATGCCGACGAGGGCGGAAATATTGATGACGCATTCTTCGCAGTGGCACAGCAGCCAGAAAATGCGCAGGCGGCTGGCGTCGCCCAATAATTTGAATATATTCGATACGGTTTCAAAATCCTGTACGGCCGGCATGTGCTCCAGATGCTCGATAGACTGGCCGTGATGGTGCGGCAACGTAATCGGTTCCATAGGATCGGGTCTCCTTTCGCCTTTATTGTATCATAGGGGGCTGCCGAAGAAAACGGGAAGATAGGCTGCGGAAGCGGCGACACTGGACGATTTTGCCCGATTGGAAATGGTTTTTGCCCAAACGGAACGGACTGGCTAGGCTGCGTTGACTTTCGCCGCCTCTATGGTATGATGTAGTCAAGAAAACGATTAAACAATTATTTAATCGTAAATACCTATACAACGAGAGGAGAGCTTACACATGAAAAAGACCTATAAAATCGACGTAGACTGCGCGAACTGCGCCAATAAGATGGAAGATGCGGCCCGCCATACGGCAGGTGTCGCGGCGGCGACGGTAAACTTCATGACCTTGAAGATGATCGTCGAATTCGAAGAAGGGGCCGACGTAAAGGCCGTCATGGAGGAAGTCCGCAAGAACTGCAAAAAGGTCGAAGACGACTGCGAAGTTTTCATCTGATGCACAGAAGCCGCCTGGGATAAGGCGGCGTTTGCTTTACGAGGTGACATACTATGAATAAGAAACAGAAAAAAATGCTCCTGCGCATCGTCGCCGCGGCCATACTCATGGTGGCCTTGGCCTTTGCGCCTGTCGACGGAGCGGCCCGGTTCGTGGCGTATACCGTGCCGTACCTGCTCGTCGGCTATGATATTTTATGGAAGGCTCTGAAGGGCATCAAGAACCGTCAGGTCTTCGACGAAAACTTCCTCATGGCCGTAGCGACGGTCGGAGCCATCGTGCTGGCTGTATATAGCGGCAGCGGCGACTATACGGAAGCCGTCGCCGTCATGCTCTTTTATCAGATCGGCGAACTCTTCCAGAGCTACGCCGTCGGCAAGAGCCGCCGCAACATCAGCGAGCTTATGGATATCCGCCCCGATTACGCCAATATAGAAAGAGACGGCCAGCTGGAACAGGTCGATCCTGACGAAGTGGAAATCGGCAGCATCATCGTCGTCCAGCCCGGCGAAAAGGTACCCATCGACGGCGTTGTCACAGAAGGGATGTCGAATCTGAATACGAGCGCCCTGACCGGCGAAAGCCTGCCGAGAGACGTCGCGCCAGGAGACGAAATCATCAGCGGCTGCATCAACATGACCGGCGTCCTGCGCATTCGGACGACGAAGGACTTCGGCGAATCGACAGTATCGAAGATTTTGGATTTGGTCGAAAACGCCAGCTCCCGCAAGTCCAAGTCGGAAGACTTCATTTCCAAGTTCGCCCGCGTCTATACGCCGGCGGTCTGCATCAGCGCCCTCGTCCTGGCTATTGCGCCGCCTGTCGTCCGCATGGCCGCCATGGGCCTTGCGCCTGAATGGGGCACGTGGATTTACCGGGCCCTGACCTTCCTGGTCATCAGCTGCCCCTGCGCGCTGGTCATCAGCATTCCCCTGAGCTTCTTCGCCGGCATCGGCGGGGCCAGCAAGGAAGGCGTTCTCGTCAAGGGCTCCAACTATTTGGAAACCCTGTCCCAGACGAACATCGTCGTCTTTGATAAGACGGGTACCCTGACGCAGGGCGTCTTTGAAGTCAACGGCATTCACCACAGCGGCATGGAGGAAGCACAGCTCATCGAGCTGGCAGCGCTGGCCGAAAGCGCTTCGTCTCACCCTATCAGCAAGAGCCTTCAAAAAGCGTATGGACAAGCTGTCGACAGAAGCCGTGTGACAGATATTCAGGAGATCAGCGGCCACGGCGTCATAGCCATGGTAGACGGCCGGCAGGTCGCCGCCGGCAACGACAAGCTCATGGCCAAGCTCGGCGTCAAAGCCATTCCCTGCCATCAGGCCGGCACGATTATCCATATGGCCGTCGACGGGGCCTATGCCGGACATATCGTCATTTCCGACGTCGTAAAGCCTACGTCCCGCCGGGCTATTGCAGCCCTGAAGGAAGCCGGCGTTCGCAAGACCGTCATGCTGACGGGCGACGCCAAGGCCGTAGCCGCACAGGTTGCCTCGTTCTTAGGCATCGACGAAGTATTCAGCCAGCTCCTGCCGGCCGATAAGGTGACAAAGGTAGAAGAGCTGCTGAGCCGGAAAGGGAAGAAGGAAAAGCTGGCCTTCGTCGGCGACGGCATCAACGACGCGCCGGTCCTGCGCCGGGCCGACATCGGCATCGCTATGGGGGCCATGGGCTCCGACGCGGCCATCGAAGCGGCCGACGTAGTCCTCATGGACGACGACCCGCTGAAAATCGCCAAGGCTATCCGCATTTCCCGCAAATGCCTGGGCATCGTGTATCAAAACATCGTCTTTGCCATCGGCGTCAAGCTCCTCTGCCTGGCTTTGGGAGCTGTCGGCCTGGCCAACATGTGGCTGGCTATCTTCGCCGACGTCGGCGTCATGATCCTTGCCGTCCTCAACGCCATCCGGGCGTTATTCGTGCACAACCTAGGAGGTACAGACTATGAAATTTCAGCAGATCCGCAACGCGACGACCAAACTGGAATACGGAGGAACGACGTTTCTCGTCGATCCGTGGCTGGCTGATACAGGCGCGATGGGATCGTTCCGCCAGCTCAATAATCCTGACTTTGCTCTCGTGTTAGACGAACAGCTCGATATTCCCATGCCTATGTGCGGATTGCCCATGGCGGCCGACGAAGTATTAAAAGGCGTCGATGCTTATATCGTGACGCACGTGCACCCGGACCATATCGACATGGGCTCCGACGGAACCTGCGGCGGACCGCTCTGCCATGATACGCCCATATGGGTGCAGAACGAAGGCGACGCCGCCGTCATGAAGGCATCCGGGTTTGCCGACGTGCGCCTGTTGTCGGAACAAGGGACGACGGTACAGGGCGTCAAGGTGACGAAGATCGACGGCCGGCACGGCACCATCGAGCCCTGCGGCCCGTCGTGCGGCGTCATATTGGAGACCGAAGGCGAGCCGACAGTATACCTCGTCGGCGACACGGTCTGGTTCGACGCCATAGAGCAGGCTCTTCAGACGCATAAGCCCGACGTCATTGTCGTCAACGCCTGCGCGGCACATCTCAAAAAGAACGGCCGCCTCATCATGAACGCCGACGACATCGAGCAGATTCGCCGGGCTTGCCCCGACGCCTGGATCATCGCCAGCCATATGGATACGGTAGCCCATGCGGCTTTGACGAGGTATTCCCTGCGCCTGGTCTTGGAGGCCAAAGGCTTAGACAACGTATATATCCCCGGCGACGGCGAGACGTACGTCTTCGATTGATATATCCTACATCCCCTCTTTAATATATAAACACGGCGGGGCAGATTCCACGATGCAGTGGGAATCTGCCCCGCCTTTGCTATGCGCTGTCGGATATTGTGCATTTGCAGTGAAAAAGACATGTCGGAACTTCTGGCGAGAGTATAAGCTGGCGATACGATTGGCGATAAGCAGATAGTTGTTATGCCTGCCATGTTTTGATGGTATAATATAAATGAATAGAATTTTGTTTGCCATAGCAAAAGAATGAGAGGAGGCGATTGTTTTGAGTGAAATGGCTATGTTTTTTGGCGAGTCCCGGTACATAGAATATAAGCGGGAAGTTCCGAAAGATAGTTTAAAATACATGAAATCTGTTGTAGCGTTTGCTAATGGTGACGGCGGACAAATTATCTTTGGCGTTGAGGATAATACCGGAAAGGTTATTGGTGTACCTGCCGAGACCTTATTTCAAACGATGGATGCGTTGACGAATGCCGTAACGGATAGTTGTGAACCCATGATTATACCTAATATAATGGTTAGAGAAATAGATGAAAAGCAAATTATTATCATGGAGATAATGCCGGGAATGGAACGGCCATATTTTATTAAAAGCAAAGGAATGATTAACGGTACCTATATCAGGACTGCTGGAACGACTCGTCCTGCCGATCAAGTTATACTGCAAGAGCTAATTTTAGAAGGCCGTAATAAATTTTTTGATCAGGAACCTGTTTGGCATGGAATGGTTGCCGACTATGAAATTGATGTATTATGCCGTCAGTTGTATGAGATTGCGTTAAAAAATGCTAAAACGGCAGAACAAAGACAGGCTGTAAAAAGAGTTACGAAGAATACGTTGTTGTCTTGGGGCGTGTTAGCGGAACGGCAGCATATGGTGCTGCCGACGAATGCATATTCCATGCTGACGAATACGAACGGTTTGCCGCCGCTTATCCAATGCGCCGTCTTTAAAACGGAAAACAGAGCTATATTTGTAGATCGCAGGGAAATAACCGGGACAGTACAGGAGCAAATAGAAAAGGCGCTGCAATATGTGCTGGAAAAAATAAATATGGGTGCCCGATTTCACGGCATCTATCGAGAAGATGTGTATGAATTGCCGCCAGATAGTCTAAGAGAATTAATTGCAAATGCAGTAGTACATCGAAGTTATTTAGAACCAGCTCCCATACAAATTGCCTTATTTGCCAATCGACTGGAGATTACATCTCCTGGTGGTTTGATGCGCGGCGTGACCGTGGCAAAAATGAAAGAAGGCTTTTCGAAGATTAGAAATAGAGCTTTAGCAAGCGCTTTTGCTTACATGAATATCATTGAGCAATGGGGAAGTGGTATTCCTAGAATTATGCATGAGTGCCAAAAGTATGGGCTTCCAGAATTGGAAATTATAGACTTAGACGGAGATATGCGAGTTAATTTATATAGGTGTACCAAGGCGAAGACTGACCAAAAGACTGACCAAAAGACTGACCAAAAGACTGACCAAAAGACTGACCAAAAGACTGACCAAAAGACTGACCAAAAGACTGACCAAAAGACTGACCAAAAGACTGACCAAAAGACTGAAAGCAACCCTATACTAACAGACAATGAAGCGGCTATTTGGCAAATATTGCTGCAAAAACCAAGTTGTACGCAGAAGGAAATGGCCGGGATCCTGCGATGGAAGCCGGGAAAAATTAAATACCATATCCGCAATTTGCAGGCAAAAGGCCGAATCATACGAGTTGGGTCCCATAGGAAGGGATATTGGCAGCTCGTTCAGCCAGAAAAATGATGAATATTCCCGATTCGAAATGAAGAAGCCGGCGATGCCGTTTACATTTTAGACTATACGCACAACGCTCCGGCTTTATAACGAGAAAACGCCCCGTGTCAGCAGTATGACTGATACAGGGCGTTTTGTCATTTCTTCGTATTGGACAGTACGATGGCGGCGACCATGAGGACGCTGCCCAGGCATTCCTGGAGGCTGACGCCGTGGTTGTAGAACCAGACGGCCAGGAGAAAGCCGAAGACGGCTTCCATGGAAATGATGAGGGAGGTGTGGGCATCGCTCGTGTGCTGCTGGGCGATGTTTTGGGCCGAGAAGGCGAAGACCGTATTGAGCAGGACGAGGTAAGCGATGCCGATCAGGGCGTTTTCACCGGCGTAGACCAGGGCGTCGGGCAGGCCGGAAAAGGGCAGGGCCAGCAGCCCCGGCGTCAATAGCTGAAAGAAGGTCATGGAAAACATGTCGGCTCCCTTGACGAAGTTGCCGACATATACGATTTGAATGGAAAAGCAGATGGCCGCCATGAGGGACAGGACGTCGCCCAAGGTAGGCGTCAGATTTCCCGGCTTCAGGCACAGCAGGGCCAGGCCGGTTACGGCCAGCAGGGCGCAGCCGACGTCGCGGCGGCGCAGGGGATTGTGAGCCAGGGCGACGGACAGAAAGGGGACGAAAATGGCGTAGGACGTGACGAGGAAGGAATGGCGCTCTACTGTCGTCAGGGCCAGGCCGTTGAGCTGGAAGATGAAGGCGATGAACTGAATGGCGCCGATAATGACGCCGTATCGTATTTCGCGCCCCGTGCCGCGGAGTATCTGCTTATGGAAGAGCAGGAACATGACGGCGGCGGACAGGAGGAAGCGGGAGCTCATGACGCCGAAGGCCGACAGGGAGGACAAGGCTTCTTTCGATGCGATAAAGCCGCCGCCCCAGATGACGGCGACGAGGAGAAGGGCAAGGTCTGCGGCGAGCATTTTAAGCCGCGGCGTACGGGACAGGTTCATGAAAACACCTCTGTATTAATGTGGCTGAAGACGCGGCGATGGCGTCTTGACTAATTACTGTATTATAACAAGTTTTTGCCATGCTTAAAAGGCAGGGCGAGACATGTGTCCAAAGTATTTGCCTGTCGGGGCTTTTCTTTTTATAATGGAAGACATGAAACCGAGAGCGCCGCAGCAGGCGCACTATAGAAAGGGAGAATATACGATGAAACGCGTACTGATAATTACTTCGAGCCTGCGGGCTCACAGCAATTCCGACGCCCTGGCCGAGTCCTTTGCCCGCGGGGCGAAGGACGGCGGCTGCGACGTGACCTGCGTCAGCCTGAAAGGAAAGAACATCGCCTTCTGCCGGGGCTGCCTGGCCTGTCAGGAACGGCAGGACTGCGTCATTGCCGACGACGCCGCGCCCATTGCCGAAGCGATGAAAGAGGCCGACGTTATCGCCTTTGCTACGCCTGTATACTATTACGGCTTGGCAGGACAGCTCAAGACCCTGCTGGATCGGGCCAACTGCCTGTTCCCGTCGGACTACCGGTTCCGGGACATTTATCTGCTGGCTTCGGCGGCCGAAAACGAGGCGACGACGATGGACGGGCCTATCCGCGGCATACAGGGCTGGATCGACTGCTTTGAAAAGGCACGGCTGGCCGGTACGGTCTTTGCCGGCGGCGTCAACGACGGCGGCGATATCGAAGGCCATCCGTCGCTGCAGCAGGCCTACGAAATGGGAAAAGAAATCTAAAAAAAGAGTTGAAATCGCCGTTTTTTGGTGATATAATTAAAAAGCTTGAATCGTGTCAAGCTCCTAACCCTTCTGCGGGAAGGGTCATATGTCCAAAAGAGGAGGTGATTTCGTGAACAAGTACGAAGTCATATTTATTGCAAAGCCGCTTGAAGAAGCAGAAGTAGATCCGATCGTTGAATTCGTGTCCAATTTGCTTACGAAAAACAGCTGCAATATCGAAAAGGTAGATCGCTGGGGCAAACGCCATTTAGCTTACCCGGTCAAGAAACAGGCCGACGGCTACTATGTGTTGATCAACTTTGAAGCAGATCCTGCTACGATCAAAGAAATCGACCGCGTTTTGAAAATCCGCGACGAAGTCCTGAAACACTTGATCGTCAAGATCGACGAATAACCGGAGGCGCGAAGGTATGAATTCAGTACAGTTATTAGGCAATTTGGCCCGTGACCCGGAAATCCGTTTTACGAAGACGGGCAGAGCCGTAGCCATGTTTACCGTCGCCTGCACTCGCACGTACGTGCCGATGGGCAGCACGGAACAGAGAGAATTAACTGATTTTATTCCTTGTGTTGCTTGGGGTAATTTGGCGGAAAGCTGCGGCAACAACTTAGCAAAAGGCAGCCGCGTGTTCGTTCAGGGCCGTATTTCCGTGCGTTCCTATGAAACGCCGGACGGTCAGAAACGGTACCGCACCGAAGTCGTTTGCGATCTCGTTGCCCAGGCCTTGGGAAGCGATCACCAGCAGCAGATGCCTGTTCATCAGGCCGCTCCTGTACAGTCCAGACCGGCCGCTCCTGGCGCAGGTTTCGGCAGCATGGGTTCCGATGCTGTTGACGAAGAAATCCCATTCTAAAGTCAAACAAAGCCCTTCTTAATTTTTGAAGGAGGATACATAGATGAGAAGAGAACGCTCGAGAAAACCGAGAAGAAAAGTTTGCAGCTTCTGCGTAGATCATGCTGAACAGATCGACTACAAAGATATTGCAAAACTTCGCCGTTTCACAACAGAACGTGGCAAAATCCTGCCGCGCCGCATTTCCGGCGTTTGCGCAAAACATCAGCGCAAACTGACTGTTGCAATCAAACGGGCAAGAGCTATCGCTCTGCTTCCGTACACGGCAGAATAATACACCATGACATGAACTGTCCTGTAAGATCGTCTTGCAGGACAGTTTTTTTGCGCCTGTTTTGCGGCAGATGCAAGGGCGAAATGTGGTATAATTGGAATCATACCTGCGAAAGAGAGAAGGAGGCGCCGCTCGTGTCGATGCTGGAAGAAATGCTGTTTTTGCTCGTCCTGTTTGGAGCCAACGTCATTCAGGGGATTACGGGCTTTGCCGGGACGCTCCTGGCGATGCCGGCGTCGATTCTGCTCATCGGGCCGGATAAGGCCAAGGCTATCTTAAATATCATGGCCGTGCTGTCGTGCAGCATTATCGCCGTGCAGTCCCTGCGGTACGTCGACGTCCGGGAGCTGCTGAAAATCATCGCGGCGATGCTGTTTGGCATGGCCGCCGGCATGTATGCATACGCTGCCTGTCCCCTGTCCTATCTGATACCCGTGTACGGAGCCTTCGTCATGGCCGTCGGGGCGCGGAATCTGTATGCGAAAAAAGCCCCTTCCTTCTCGCGGAAAGGGGCTTGGGCCGTTCTCCTGGGAGCCGGCGTCGTCCACGGCATGTTCGTGTCCGGCGGGGCCCTCCTCGTCGTGTATGCGGCGGCGACGTTCCGGGACAAAGAGGTGTTCCGCAGCACCCTGGCCGCCGTGTGGGTCATTCTCAACGGACTGCTCATGGGAAAGGATTTTTTCAGCGGCGTGTATGACGGCGACGTCGTCTTTCTTACGGCGGTCAGCGTCGTCCCCCTGGCGGCGGCGATTTACGTCGGCACGGCGATTCACCGCCGCATCAACCAGGCCTTGTTCATGAAGCTGTCCTACGCCCTGCTGATCCTGTCGGGAGCCATGCTCGTCCTTTAGCGGCGGAGGATTTTTTCGATGCCTTCAATAGACGTAACGAAATTCGCCTTTTCACGGCCGGCTTGATTGAGAAAGCCGGCTCTTACCATGTGGTCGAATAATTTCTCTAAGTGGTCGTAGCAGCCATGGATGTTGTACAGTATACAGGGCTTGGCGTGGCGTCCCAGGCGGGCTGCCGAGATGGCTTCGGCGATTTCCTCCAGCGTGCCGGCCCCGCCAGGCAGGGCGATGAAGGCATCCCCCATCTGGAGCATGGTGTCCTTGCGCTGGCTCATCGTGTCTACCGTAATGAGCCGGGTCAGGCCCGTGTGGACCTCTTCGGCTGTCTTGAGAAACTCCGGGATGACGCCGATAGCCTTGCCGCCGTTGGCTAAGACGGCGTTCGCCAGCTTTCCCATCAGGCCGGTCCGGCCGCCGCCGTAGACCAGCGTAATGCCATGGGCGGCCAGCCATTGGCCCAATTCCGACGCCTTTTGTTCATAAATCGGTTCGCTGCCGGCGCTGGCGCCGCAGTAGACGGTAATATTCACGAATATGACCTCCTGTCTTTGTCTTTCTTTTTATTATACAGCAATATGCCTTCGGCGGCTTGCCGTTCTTGTAATCCCTTGGCGAAATATATGTAATATTTTTGTCGGGTCATTGGAAAGGGCCGCCGTTTTTCTGCGATTTTCGTTGTATTCCGGGAAGGGCAGGCGTATAATGTGATGTTGCAAGAGGTAACAAAAGGAGTTGACCTGAATTGAAAGCAACTACATGTATCGCCTGCGCAGTCTGCGCCTTAGGCCTGACGGCGCCGTGTCTGGCTGAGGAACCGCTGCCGGCAGCGGCTGTCGCCGTCGTATCGGTTCAGCCGGCGCAGGATGCGTCGGCTGCGTCGTGGCTCGAACCGGCTGCCGGCGAATGGTACGACCTGAAGGGTGAATTGGCTATGACGATCAGCGGCAGCACGATCAACGGCTGCCCTGTCGCGGCATCAGGAAACTGTACGTACGGATATCCCCGCACGGGCCATTTCACGATTTCCGAAAGCCAGGGGACGAGAACCCTGACGCTGGATTTGCTGGGCCATAAATCCCACCAGTATCTCATCGTCGACGGCAAGACGGCCCTGCGCCGCTCTATTCATCCCGAATACAGCGAATCGGTCGGCGGTATATACTTGGGCATGACAAGGGACGACGTGACGGCAAAGTACGGCTATCCCAATGAAATCACGGCCGATCAGGGCATGGAGCACTGGTCGTACGGCCTTCACCGCATGGACGTATTCTTCCAGGGCGGCATCGTCATGGCCGTCCGCCTGTATAAAGGCAGCGATATCAAATTTGATAAGTCCGGCCTGGGAGCCGACGCGGCGATGGCGGCCTACGCCGAAGCGTATAAGCTCGCCGCAGTGCCGGTCATTCCGGCGGACGACGGCATCCTGTCGCCGGCCTACGACTTGCCTCAGGGCGAAAAATTCCACGTCAGCCAGCGTTACGTCCAGCTGTCCGTGGACTGACGAAAATATATTCATAACGCAGGTTCTTTCCCCTGTTTTGCGGGGCAAAGGGCTTGCGTTATTTTTGTATAGAACGCTCCATGGCGAAATTGACCAGGACTTGTCCTGCCCGATGAACGCACTGCCGGCGGACGACGGCGTAGCCTCGCTGCTCAAAAAACGGCCGGGCCGTCAGGGAGGCGTTGGTGCGGATCTTCGCATGGCCTTCGGCGGCGGCGCGCCCTTCGATGCGTTCCGCCAGGGCTTTGGCGACGCCGCGGCGCTGGTAGTCCTTGTGGACGTAGAGGCAGTCGAAGTACTCGCCGTCCCGGTTGGCGAATCCGACGATACGGCCGTCCTGCACGGCGACCCACGTGTCTTCCCCTTTTAAGAGGCCCTGCCATCGGGAGAGGTCCGGCTTTTTCGGGGCCCAGGCGTCGGCCTGCTCCGGCGTGTAATCCTCGAGGTTTACGCTGTGGATCGTATCGTAAAACAGGGATACGACGGCCTGCAAATCTCCTTCTTCATATGGGCGCAGGCAGAGCTGCGCTGCTGCTGGTTTCATATCCTCTCCTTATCCCGTGACGGCCAGCATGTTGTAGAGCTTTAAAATGCGGATGTCTTCCTTTGAAATATGCAGGGCTTTGATGAAATCGGCTGTTTCGGCAGCCGGCTTTTTCGTAATCAGGGCCTTGGCGGCAATGGGCATGAAGGGCCGCGACGACAAGCCGTAGTTTAAGACCCATTTGTACGGGGCGTCTAAATACGAGGCCAGCATGTTGATAGTGTACTGTTCCATGGGCGTGTCCCTGTTCTGAAAGACGAGGCGCGTCAAGGCATCGTAGTGAACCATGCGGCCTGTGTAGGTGTTTTCGCAGTGCTGGTACTGGGCGACGTCGTCATAGGTCATGTACATCATGACCTTGTACGTGTTGTCGGTCTGCTTTCCGCCGATTTCGATGAGGCTCCGCGACAGGCTGTTGTTGCGGCCGTCGAAGGTGTACATGTACAGGCGGCGTATTCCCTGGAAAAAGGTGGGGACGGCGTCTTCCTGGCGGACGGGCTCCGGCTCGGGCGCATAATACAGAAGCTGCTCCGGCGAAACGCCTAAGGCCGCGGCGATGTCGTATAAGGTGTCGACGTCTAAGGAAATCTGCCCCTTTTCATATTTTGAAACGGTGGCCTTGCTCTTGCAGATAGCGTCGCCGAGTTCCTGTACGGTCCAACCCTTCTTTTTTCTGAAAATATTAATTTTTTTGCCTATTTCCTCGCTTATATGCATGATGCTCACCTGTTTCTTATAAATCTTTCTGGAATCGGAAATACGAGGTTATATACATAGTATAAGGAAAAAATCGGAGATTTTCTACTATAAGGAAACAAATTTAGAAATATTGTTTCGTTTCGCGAGAAAGGTCCTGCTTTGACGAGGGACGTCTTCTTTGGTATGCTGTGTACATAACGAAACGCATACTGATGAAGGAGATGACTGCCATGACTTACGATTTTGATGAAATCATCGACCGCCGCCATACGAACGCCCTCAATACGGACGGCTTCCGCGGCTATATTTTCCACGCCGGGCCGGAAAAGAAATTCCCCTTCGCCGACGACGAATTCGTCCGCATGTGGGTGGCCGACATGGAATTTGCCACGCCGCCGGAAATCTGCCAGGCTATGAAGGACCGCATCGACCGCCGCATTTTCGGCTATACCCTGCTGTGCGACGATTCCTACTACGACGTCTTCGCCGGCTGGTGCCAAAAGATGTACGGCTGGACCTTCCCCAAGGAAGAGCTCGTCTTTTCGCCGGGCATCATTCCGGCCCTGTACGAGCTCGTCGAAGACCTCGTCAAGGACACGGAAAAAATCCTCATGGTATCGCCGGCGTACGGCTTTTTCCAGCACGCCGCCGAATACGCCGATCGGACCTACGTATGCTCGCCCTTAGTATACGATGCGGGCAAATTTTCCATCGACTTCGACGACTTCGAGGCGAAGGCCGCCGACCCGCACATGAAGCTGGTCATCTGGTGCAATCCCCACAACCCGACGGGCCGCATCTGGACGGAAGAGGAGCTCCGGCGCGTCGCGGCCATCGTAGAAAAGTATAACCTCTGGATTATCAGCGACGAAATTCACTGCGATCTCCTGCGCTGCGGCAAGACCCACACGCCGATGGGCAAAATCATGGCGGACTATCCCAAGCTCGTGACCTGCATGTCGGCCAGCAAGACCTTCAACATGGCCGGCCTCATGTTCTCGGACATCATCATCCGCGACGCCGAGCTGCGGCGCCATTTTGCGGCCCGCGACAAGACAGTGGGATTCATCAATCCCTTGTCCCTCGAAGCCCACAAGGCGGCCTACCTCTCTTGCAGCGACTGGCTCGACCAGCTCCGGGCATATCTGGACGGCAACTTCCAGTTCGTCAAGGACTACGTAGCGGAGCACCTGCCGAAGATTTCCTTTGAAATTCCCGACGCGACGTACCTGGCCTGGATGGACATGAGCCCTTACCTCGGCGACGTAGAAAATATCCCCGATTTCTTTGCTAACGAAGCGGGCGTTCTCCTCGAAGGCGGCGACAGCCTGTTCGTCGGCAACGCCAAGGGCTTTATCCGCCTGAACCTGGCCATGCCCCGTTCGATCATAGCCGAAGGCCTGAGGCGAATGGACGAAGCGATTCAAAAGCATTTGGCGACGAAATAAGAAGGCTTATTTTATAGCAATAAATTGACATGCCTCTCCGGCGAAGATGCGCCTTGCCTTTGCCGGAGAGGTTTTTGCTGCCGATGCGGTTGGGCAGATATTTGACGTGTTTTCGCAAATTCAGTATAATGGAGGCATGCTGAGGCAGGGGCAGTGCTTGTATGGAACCGGCTCGGCGTACCGGGATGATACCGGTTATTTTTTTGCAGTTTTGATGACGTGTTTGATGCGAAATTGTGAGGAGTCTCTATGTATACAGTAACGAAACGGCTGGAAATTGCGGCGGCTCACCGCCTGAGCCTGAACTACGAAAGCCAGTGCGAAAACCTGCACGGCCACAACTGGATTATCTACGTGACGTGCCGGCGGGAAGAGCTGGATGAAAACGGCATGGTCGTCGATTTCAAGGACATATCCAATATCGTGAAGGGGAAGCTGGATCACGCCTATCTGAACGACGTGATTCCCGGCAATCCGACGGCGGAAAACATCGCCAAGTGGATCTGCGATTCCATTCCCTTTTGCGTCAAAGTGAGCGTGCAGGAATCGGAAGGGAACGTGGCGACGTATGAAGTATAAGTTTCCCGTCGTAGAAATCTTTGACAGCATCGAGGGAGAAGGAAAGCGAACAGGCTACCTGAGCACCTTTATCCGCTTCGCCGGCTGTAACCTCCGCTGCTCGTACTGCGATACGGCCTATGCCTTGTCGGCAGACGACGCGGCGGCGGAATACACGGCGGACGAATTGGCGCAGATCGTACAGTCTAAGCCGTGGAGCCGCGTGACCCTGACTGGAGGCGAGCCTATGCTGCAGCCCTTGCAGGAGCTGACGGAACGGCTTTGCCGCGGCGGCTGCGAGGTCAATATCGAGACGAACGGCGCCGTACTGCTGCCTTCCCGCCGGCCTGAGGGCTTGTTTTATACGATGGACTGGAAATCCCCCTCGTCGGGCATGCGCGAGGCCATGAAGCCGGAAAACCTGCAGGAACGGCTGACGCCTGCCGACGTCGTCAAGTTTGTCGTCGCGACAAAGGACGATTTAGACGATATGGCTTATACGATTTCCCACCTGCTGCCGGCATCGCGGCCCTTGCTGTACGTGTCGCCCGTGTGGGGCGAAATCGAACCGGCGGCCCTCGTCGATTTCGTCAAGGAGAAGGGCCTGGACGACGTGTGTGTGCAGGTGCAGCTCCATAAAATCATCTACGATCCGGAGGCCAGAGGCGTATAATGGACAGAGAAAAATTAAAGCAGGCAGCGGCGCTGATCCTGGAAGCCGTCGGGCAGGACGGCCGCGACGGGACGAGGGAAACGCCGGAGCGGTTTGCCAAGATGATGGAGGAACGGCTGGCCTACGCCGGCGTTTCCAACGAAGAAATCGCCAGGGAATTCGACAAGGTGTTTCCCTGTGATGACGGCAATATGGTCGTCGTCAAGGACATCGACGTGTTCAGCTTTTGCGAGCATCACATCGCCCTCATGTACGATATGAAAATCGCTATCGGCTACATCCCGAAGGGCTGCGTCATCGGCTTGTCGAAGCTGGCCCGCATCGCCGACGCCGTCTGCCGGCGCCTTCAGCTCCAGGAGCGCATCGGCGCCGATATATACGACGTGCTGCGGCGTATCGTCAAGACCGACGACATCATCGTCTGCATTCAGGGCGAGCATTCCTGCATGACGGCCCGGGGCATCAAGAAGCCGGGCTCCCAGACGCGGACCTTGTATGCCGGCGGCGTCTTTGACGATCCCCTGCGGAGAAATGAATTTTTTAACCTCATAGGGTAATGCATACAGGCTCCCCATCAGACGGATACGCTGTCTGATGGGGAGCCTGACGTCATTTTGGCCTTATGGAAGGATTTGGATCGTGTCTTGCAGTTCTTTTTCTAATTTCAGGCAGTGGGCTTTTTCATATAAGCCGGCCATGCTCCCGTCGTGGAGGAAGATGACCTGCCGCCCTAATTTGATTTTCTTTTCCTTGATCATGTCGAGGACGGCGGCGAAGGCCTTGCCGGAGCTCGTCGGGTCGAGGAGAATCCCCTCGTGGCTGGCCATGAGGCGGACGGCGTCGCGGACATGGCGGTCCGGCTCGCCGTATCCCTTGCGGATATAGGCCGTTTCGATGTGCATGTCGCTGTCGTCGAAATCAAAGCCGTACGCTTCCTTTACCTGTCGGAAGTAGTCGCCCAGGCGGTCTTCGTCGAGGGGCTTGACGGCGATGCCGACGGGCTTTAAGGACGAGCCGATGGCTTTCAGGCCGCAGTATAAGCCGACGTACGTGCCAAGGGTCGTCACGGGGACGTAGACCGTCGCTCCCTGCAGGTACTGTTCCTGGGCCTGCTTGTCCAGCTCGGCGGCGCAGTCGTAATAGCCCAGCATGCCCGTCGCGTCGCTGCCGCCCATGGGAATGAAGTACAGGCGATGGCCCTGGGCGATTTCCTGTTCCATGACGGCCTTTGCCGTTTCTTCCAACTGTACCGCTTCGGGGCGGCCGTCGTCCTTCTTGATGACGGTCCGGGCGCCGAACAGGCTGCTGAGGAGCAGGTTGCCGCTCAGCTCGCCGTCGTAATGGCCGACGGAAATGACGATGCTGCGCAGGCCGTATTTGGCCGCGGCGGCCGCCGTGAGACGGCAGTGGTCGGAGCGGATGTCGCCGACGGTGACGACGGTGTCGGACTGGGAATTGACGGCGTCGAACAGCAGGTATTCCAATTTACGCAGCATGCCGCCGCCTCCGCCGAAGGGCGTCACGTCGTCGCGCTTTATGTAGAGTTCCCGGAAGAGCTCCTGAGACAAGCCCGAAAGGTACTGCAGCGGCGTCGGGTGTTCGTCCAGAAGGGTCAGTTTCGGTCGTAATGTGTTCATAATCAGGCCTCCTTTTATCTTCTACGCTTAATAGTATCATAGATAAAATGGGGAGAAAAGAGGAAACCACGGGCCCCGCCTGCAGAATATGCGGCGGGGCCCGTGGTTGGGGAAGCGATATGAGTCGCGGCGGCTGGCGTCAGATTGACAGGCGCTGCCGCCGGCGGTCGGTTATAAGCCGGGTACTACGACTACCATGATGTGCGAAATGATGTAGTAGGAAATGGCCCCCATGATGGCCGTGCAGGGAATGGTCATGACCCAGGCCGTGACCATTTGACGGGCCACGTTCCAGTGGACGGCTTTGGCCCGCTGGGCCGCGCCGACGCCCATGATGGAGCCGGAGACGACGTGCGTCGTCGAGACGGGCAGGTGAAGCATCGTCGCCGAGAAGATGACGACGGCCGAGTTCAAGTCGGCTGCAAAGCCGTGGATGGGGTGCATCTTGAAGATCTTGCCGCCGACGGTGCGGATGATTTTCCAGCCGCCGACGCTGGTGCCGAGGGCCATAGCCAGGGCGCAGAGAAACTTGACCATCGTCGGGACTTCCAGCGTATCGATGACGCCGCCCGACAAGAGGGCCAGGGTGATGATGCCCATGGACTTCTGGGCGTCGTTGGAGCCGTGGGAGAAGGCCATGAGGGCCGCCGAGACGACCTGCAGCCTGTTGGCCGTCATGTTGATCTTAGCCGGCTTGAAGTTGCGGCAGACGACGAACAGGATATTCATGATGATATAGCCGACGACGATGGCCGTTACGGGCGACAGGATGAGGGACAGGAAAATCTTGATGATGCCCCAGTCGTTGAGGGCCGCCGTGCCGACGGAAAAGGCGACGGCGCCGATCATGCCGCCGATGAGGGCGTGGGACGAGCTGGAGGGCATGCCGAACCACCAGGTCAGCAGGTTCCAGACGATAGCGCCGACGAGGCCGGCGACGATGACCAGCTCGTTGATCATGGCCGGCGACGTGACGATGTCGCCGCCGATGGTCTTGGCGACGCCCGTAGAAATCATAGCGCCGACGAAGTTTAAGAAGGCCGACCCCATGATGGCGATGCCCGGCCGGATGGCCCGCGTCGAGACGCAGGTGGCGATGGCGTTGGCCGTATCGTGGAAGCCGTTGATAAAGTCGAAGGCCAGGGCCAGGACGACGACCAGGATAATTAACGGGGTATCAAGCATACTTCATCGTCACCTCTTTTATGATATTGCCGAGCTCTTCCACTTCGTCCGACGTGTCTTCCAGCGTGCCCAGCACGTCTTTCCAGCGGATGATGTCGAGCAGGTCCATTTCACCGTTGAAGATGCGGGAAATTTCGCGGCGGTAAATGTTGTCGACTTCCGTTTCGATTTTGCTCAGGCGGTTGGCTCGTTCCATGAGCTCCGCTTCGTTTTTGTCGATATTTTTCAAGAGCGAGAAAATGTCTTTCAGCTCTTTGCCCATGAGCTCCAGCTGGTCGACGATGTCGACGGCGGCCGGCGTCATCGTTTTGATGTGGTACAGGCTGATGCGCATAAGGGAGCCGTGAAGCTGGTCGATGCAGTCTTCGAGCTGGCATGTGAGCTTGTAAAAGTCTTCGCGGTCGATGGGCGTAATAAATACGCGGCATAACTTCATGATGACGTCTTCATTGATTTTATCCGACGTGTGCTCCAGCTGGGCGATATCCTTCATGTACATGGAAATATTGGCCGTGTTGGTCATGACGTCCTTGGCGATGAGGGTGCCGCGGTGGAAGTTTTCGGCGTTTTCAATCAAATAATCAAAAAACTCTTCATGCTTGTTGCTGATACTGAACATCTATGTGACTCCTCCTAAGTAATGATTGGTTCCAGTATATAATATATCGTTTGTCATTATGTAAAAGAAATGTAAAGAATTTGTAAAATTATTGGGGAAAATGGGAAAAAATCGGGACGATAAACGTTTTTTTTACCCTTGTATATGCTATAATCTATACATACGAGTAAAGCAAATTTTACATACGCATGCCTGAAGGAGGATATGTTTTATGGTAAACACACGCAAGGTGGTCATCGTCGGAGCCGGCCACGTAGGCTCTCACGTCGCATTGGCCCTGATTCAGTCCGGCGAAGCCGACGACATCGTCTTGATTGATATTTTGAAGGAAAAGGCCCAGGGACAGGCGATGGACCTGGACGACGGCGTCAGCGGCGCCTTGTGCGGCAACGATGCCCAGATCCGCGCCGGCGGCTATGAAGAACTCAATGACGCCGACATCCTGGTCATGGCCTTTGGCCGCAGCCGCAAGCCCGGCGAAACGCGCCTCGACATGTTCGACGATTCGATCCGCATGGCTCAGGAAGTCATTTCCCATCTGAAGCAGGTAGACTTCAAGGGCATCATGCTCAGCATATCCAACCCTGCCGACATCATCTGCGAATACATCCGCCGTCAAATGGGCTGGGAACGCAACCGCTGCTTCTGCACCGGCACGAGCCTCGAAACGTACCGCCTGCTTCGCGTCCTGTCCCATCGGACGGGATATGCCCGCCGCTCCATTCAGGGCATGTGCATGGGCGAACACGGCAACTCCAGCTTCATCGTCTGGTCCCAGGTCTATATCGGCGGCAAGCCCTTCGCGGCCCTCATGGCAGAAAAGCCGGAGCTGGCGGCGCTCAGCCTAGACGACTTGCAGACGGAGGTCAAGCGGGCCGGCGACATCGAAATCGACGGCAAGGGCTGCACCGAATTCGGCATTGCCAACGCGGCGTGCATGATCATTTCGGCTATTTTCCATGACCAGAAGCTCGTATGGCCCTGCTCGACGGCCTTGTTCGGCGAATACGGCGAAGAAAACGTAGCGGCCGGCGTGCCCTGCGTCATTGGCAAGGACGGCATGGAAGGCGTCGTCGAAGTCGCCTTGACGGAAGAGGAACAGAAGAAGTTCCACGACTCGTGCGATATTCTCCGCAGCTTCCTCGACCGGGCCGAAGGATTATAATTTTCATGCGTTATGGCAGGCTGTGACGAAGGCTTTCGCCGCAGTCTGCTTTTGTGTTTAACTACTGTGTTGAGGTGAAACGAAGACATGAATTTCTTATTGACCAGACAGGCGTCTCATCCTGTAGACCGGATGCTGCCGTTGCCGAAATTGTTTGCCTATGGGCTGCAGCATGTCCTGGCCATGTATTCCGGAGCCGTCGCCGTGCCGATCATCGTGGCCCAGACCCTGCATCTGACGCCGGAGCAGCTCATTCATTTGATTAACGCCGACTTGTTTACCTGCGGCATCGCGACGATTCTCCAGACCGTCGGCTTTTGGAAGGTCGGCTCCCGCATCCCCATGATACAAGGCGTCACCTTCGCGTCGGTCACGCCGATGATCATGATCGGACAGGAGCACGGGATTACGGCCATATACGGGGCGATTATCGCCGCCGGGTTGTTTACTTTCCTCATCGCGCCCTATTTCAGCCGCCTGATCAAGCTGTTTCCGCCCGTCGTCACGGGTACGATTATCATGATGATTGGGATTACCCTCCTGCCCGTGGCCGTGCGCTGGGTCGGCGGCGGCAACCCGTCTTCGCCCGATTTTGCCAGCCCCATGAACCTGTTCCTGGCAGCCTTTACCTTGGCTATCGTCGTGGCCATTTACCGCTGCGGCAAGGGCTTTGTCAGCAACGTGTCCGTCCTCATCGGGCTCATCTGCGGCACCATCTTGTCCATGGTATTGGGCGTGGCTAACTTTGACGAAGTAGGGCGGGCCGATTGGATCGGCATCATCACGCCCTTTTCCTTCGGCCTTCCGACCTTTAACGTCGGCTCGATCATTTCCATGATCATCGTCATGCTCGTCGTCATGGTAGAAACGACGGGCGACTGCATCGCTATCGGCGAAATCGTCAAGCGCCCCGTCGGCAGAGGCCGGCTGGCCCGCTGTCTCCGCGCCGACGGCTTGTCGACGCTCATCGGCGGCATCTTCAACAGCTTCCCCTATACGGCCTTCGCCCAGAACGTCGGCCTCATCGCCGTCACGCGCGTCAAGAGCCGCTTCGTCGTCGCCGCTTCGGGCGTCATCCTCATCCTGCTGGGGCTGTTCCCGAAGATGGCTGCCGTCGTAGCCTGCATTCCCAACGCCGTCCTCGGCGGCGCAGGCATCGCCATGTTCGGCATGGTCATTGCCAGCGGCGTCCGGGCTTTGGCCAAGGTCAAATTTGATGGAAACTACAACCTCATGCTCGTCGCCGTCAGCATCGGCATGAGCATGATTCCCCTGACGGTCCCGAATTTCTTCCAGCATTTCCCCGACGTCGTGAAGGTTATCTGCCAGAGCGGCATTACCCTGGGCAGCCTGACAGCCGTCGTGCTGAACATCTTGTTCAACGGGTTTAAGCCGGAAGAAGATAAGACCCAGGCTGACCAGGCATAATATCGTAGTATTTGCAGAGGGAGCGTACATGAAGAGACAATTACTGACCCTGGCCTGTACATGGGCCGCAGCAGCCGGAATTGCCTTGGCTGTAGAACCGCCTGCGCCGAACCTGTCGGTGCAGGTAGCGCAGATTCAGACGGCAGAGGACGAGAGCCGCCGGTCTGACGCGGACAGTGCGCCGCCTCGCAGCCGCGCGGAAGCGGGTGAGCCTGCTTCTGACGATACATCTGCGCCTGCCCGTTCTTCCAAAGACAGACGGCAGGATCGCAACGCCGGAACGAAAACCGGCGAAGCTAAGGCCGGACAAGCGGCTCCGGATCCGGTAGTGACGGTACAATCGAAAACGCCGCCCGACGTAACCGTCGAAATCAAGAAGGCCCCGGCGGCAAAGGCGCCGACGCCCCGGAAGCAGACGGAGCAAGGCCGGAAAATCGGCATCAACGCGGCCAGCCGTATGCTCATTTTGTATGAAAACGGCAAAAAAGTCCGCATGTATCACGTAGGCGTCGGCACGCCGTCTACGCCGACGCCGCCCGGCTTTTACAGCGTGCAGACGAAGGAGGTCAACCCGACGTGGATCGACCCCAGCGATACGACCGTACAGATTCCGGCAGGGCCAGACAATCCCCTGGGCTATCGCTGGATCGGCTTTCACGGCACCTACGGAATTCATGGGACCAATAATCCTTCCTCCGTAGGCTATTACGTGTCCAACGGCTGCGTCCGCATGCATGAGAAAGACGTGGAAGAGCTGTATCCTCTCGTATCTATCGGCACGCCGGTCATGGTCTATTACGACCGCATCGTCATCGACAGCGCGGCGGATCATACCGTATCGTACTACATCTATCCCGATGGCTACGGCTGGCAGCCGCTGACCGTTCAGGACGTGCGGCGGGCCTTAGCCGGCTACGGCGTGGAAAACTTTGTGACGGCCGAATCCATTGCCGCCAAAATCGCCGCCTCAGACGGGCAGCCGACGTATATCGCCAAAGCGTACGACCTGTATGTGAATGAGAAAAAGCTGCCCCTGCGGGCCTTGAAAGCCAACGGCGTCACCTATCTTCCGGCTGTCGCCGTCGCCACGGCGCTGCGCCTGGACCTGCACTGGGACAACAGCCGCGGGCTGCTGACCAGTCCCTACGGCTCGGCTCCAGGCGTCGTGAGAAATAACGTCGTATACGTAAACGCCGCCTTTGCCGACAGGTTGTTTCACTTGGCTGGCACGCTGACCGGGGACTTGACCTACGACATGCAGTCCCAAGCGCCGCCTGCGCCTAAGGCGGCTGTAAGCGTGACCATATCGCCGACGGACGGCCCGTCGCTGAAGACGACGTGATAAAAAACGGCTCCGCTGTTAGGAGAATCGCCTGTATTTAAGGCGATTTCCTACGGCGGGCCGTTTTCTTTTGTTTCTATGGAGCGGTCTCGTGTTGACAAATAGAATATAGTGATTTATAATTGACATATGTCAAAAAATAAAACGTCGCACAGGCTGGCAGCAGCCGGTCATAGAAAGGGATGGACAAGTATGAAAATTGCAGTTACTTATGAACAGGGCCAGATTTTTCAGCATTTCGGCCATACGGAACAATTCAAGATTTACGAAGTAGAAAACGGCGCAGTCGTCAGCGCGGAAGTCGTCGATACGATGGGCAGCGGCCACGGTGCGCTGGCCGGATTTTTGCAGGCTCAGGGTGTCCATACGCTGATCTGCGGCGGCATCGGCGGCGGAGCGCAAATGGCTCTGGCTCAGGCCGGCATCGCCTTGTACGGCGGCGTACAGGGTTCGGCAGACGAAGCCGTAGCAGCTCTGCTGGCGGGAACGCTCTCCTTTAATCCTGACGTGCACTGCGACCATCATGACCATGCCCACGGCCACGGCGATCATGCCTGCGGCGAACACGGCTGCGGCCAGCATGAACATCACGGCTGCGGACACCATCACTAATTAAACCAAGGCAAGACCATATACGACAGCGAAAGAAGGGTTGAAGATGAAAGAAATTACGGCATTTTATTTAAACGGCTGCCCCTATTGCCGCGGCGCGAAGGAGGCGCTGGCAGAATTAGTCAGCGAAAATCCGGCCTACGGCGAGGTGCCCGTCCATTGGTATGAAGAATCGGAATCTCCCGACGTAGTTCAGGGACACTCCTACTATTACGTGCCGTCCATGTTCATCGGCACAGAAAAGCTCTATGAAGCCCAGCCGGGCCAGTCCTATGATGAAATTAAGAGCCATGTGAAGGCAGCCCTCGACGCTGCGATGGCTTAGGTGTACCATACCTGCTGATTTTTCCCACAGAAATCGGCAGGTATTTTTTTATGCGTACAGGGACGCGACGCGCTCCGGCGATAGGCCGATATCGGATTGATTGGGGGAAACGCAGGCCAGTACCGGGAGATTCGTCAGCTCCTGGATTTGTACGACGTTGTCCCGTTCCATCAGCGTGTCCTTGTAGTTGTTGACGATAAAGCCCTTGACCGGCAGGTTCTGGGCTTTCATATAGAAGGCCGTCAGAGCTGCGGCGTTGATCGAACCGAGGCCGGCCGGCGATACGATGACCGACGGGAGGCCGAGCCAGCGGATCAGGTCGGTCAAGTACCAGCGATGAGCGGCGTCGATTCGGATCGGGCAGACGATGCCGCCGCAGCCTTCGACGGTCACGTAGGGATAGGCTGTGCAGACGGCCTGCCAGGCGCTCAGCACTTCCGATTTTTCGACAGGATTTCCTTCTAAGCGGGCCGCTAAGTGGGGCGAATAGGCCTGAGCGTAGCGGTATGAAAGCAGGAGCTCTTGCGGCTCTCCGACGGCAGCTGCGCCGTTTACATAGGCGGCGTCGCTTTCTGCAAAGGACGGCGCGCCGCTGACGACGGCTTTGTAATACCCGGCGTCGTATCCGCCGCGCCGGAGGGCTTTGAGCAGCAGGGCTGAAATATAGGTTTTGCCGACATCGGTTCCCGTGCCGACGACATATAATCCTTTGGACATGAACATCTCTCCTTAAACGAATACCTGCAGGCGGCGAAGGCGGCGAGACAGGACGGCAGCTGCAAAGCAGACGGCGACGTCGCCGGGGACTTCGACGGCAAAGGCGTATAAAAATAAAGACCACAGGGCCGTGTCGTTTCCCAGGTAGCAGCTGCTGATGAGATAGGTATAGAAAACGCCGAAGCCATATACGACGGCCAGATTGACATACACGGCGGCAAAGACGCGGCGGCGCGTCCAGGGATAATGCGGGCCGGCGAGAAGGCCGGCTATCCAGGCTCCGGCAATAAATCCTAACAGGTAGCCGAAGGTAGGCTGAAAGACATAGGACGGCCCGCCGCCGGCAGTAAATACGGGCAGGCCGGCTAGGCCCAGAACGACGTACAGCGTTACGGCGGCAGCTCCTTTCGCCGGGCCCAGGACAAGGCCGGCCAAGGTCGTGAACAGGAGCTGCAGCGTAAAGGGGCAGACTGGGATGGGGATGCGGATAAACGCGCCGATGGCGGTCAAAGCGGCGAACAGGGCGATATAGGATACGTCGCGGATCGTGCCGGGCGGAGAACCAGGGCGAGAGTACGGCGGCATGGACATCACTCCTTATTTGTTATCTTTTTGATTAAGGTGTATATGTTTATAAATATAAGGAAAGTATAGCCTAACAAAGACGTAAGTCAACTTCTTTTGTAGAATAAAAGTTAACATACTGCGATAAAAGTGAACTAAAAAAGTATTGATTGAGCGTGCGAAGTGTGCTATACTAAAGGTACTCAATAGATAATCATTATTTTTTAGATAGATGAGGAGGGAGTCATATGCGAATTGGCGAAGGCACCATTACGGAAATCCTCGACGGCGGCCTGGCGAAAGTCCGCGTCAACCGCGATCATTTATACGTGGCCTGCAGCGCCTGCTTTGGCGCCGAGCACGTCTACGTGACGGCGAGAAACAGCCTCGGCGCTCAGGAAGGACAGGACGTGCGGTATGAAGTGCAGGACGAGCACCTTGTCATGGGGGCTTTTATCTGTTTTATCGTCCCCTTGTTCCTGGTTATACTAGGCGGCATCGGCGGCTACTCCTTCGGCGAGACGGTTTTGTCGGCCTTGATCGGCGCGGCAGCCGGATTGATAGTCAGCGCCGTATTGGTCAAGCTGTACGATTCGTCCCTGGGAAAGAAAATTGATACGAAGGCTACGATTACGGAGATCATCGAAACAGAAGACGACGAGTCGTAAATGCAAAAAGGCTGGCCCGAAGACACAGGAGTTCTTCGGGCCAGCCTTTTGTATTGTAGAGAGGTGATTATTTGTTTAATACGCCTTCGAGGTATGTGGCCGTATCGGTCAAGCTGTCCGATACGTAGCTTTCGATATCGCCCTTGTCGCAGTGCATGGCGAATTCCGGGTCGATAGGCAGCTTAGCCGTATGGGGGATTTCGTATTTGGCCGCCGATTCTTCTACATGGCTCGGGCCGTAGATTTCATGACGGGAATGACAGTCGGGACATTCGAAATAGCTCATGTTTTCGATGAGGCCGAGGACGGGGATATGCATGATTTCCGACATCTTCAGGGCCTTTTCGACGATCATGGAGACGAGCTCCTGCGGCGACGTGACGATGAGGATGCCGTCGACCGGCAGGGACTGGAATACCGTCAGGGGGACGTCGCCCGTTCCCGGCGGCATGTCGACGAACATGTAGTCGATATCGCCCCAGACGACGTCGGTCCAGAACTGTTTTACGGCGCCGGAAATGACCGGTCCGCGCCATACGACGGGAGCCGTCGTGTCTTCCAGGAGTACGTTCATGGACATGACTTTAATGCCCGATTTTGTTTCTACAGGGAAAATGCCGTTGGCGTCGCCTGTAGCCCGTTCTGTCAGGCCGAAGGCCTTCGGGATGGACGGGCCGGTGATGTCGGCGTCGAGGATAGCGGTCTTAAAGCCGCGGCGCTGCATCTGTACGGCCATGAGGGACGTGACGAGGGATTTACCTACGCCGCCTTTGCCGCTGACGACGGCGATGACGTGTTTTACGTGCGTTCCTTCATGGGGCTGAGCCTGGAGGCTCTGCGGCTGCGTGCGGCTGGAGCATTCGCTGCTGCAGCTGGAGCAGTCGTGATTGCAATTTTCACTCATTACTATCATTCTCCTTTTTGGGATTACATTTTCCGGCCTGACAGCGCGTGTGGCAGCAGGAGCCGGTATGTTCACAGAGTTGTATGTGGCCGCCTTCGATGAGAAGGCGCTTTCCATGGACGAGAGCGTCGGCAATTTTTCGGCGGGCGCCGTCGTAAATCCCCGTGACGGTCGTGCGGGACACGTCCATCTGGGCGGCGCACTGCTCCTGCGTCAGCCCGAGCAAATCGATCAGGCGGATGACTTCGTATTCATCAATGCGCATGATGATGACCTCAGCGTCGGCTGCGCAGCCGGACGGGGCGAACTCGCCGGCCTTGGGCAGAGAACAGACGCGGCGGCACCGCGGCGGTCTCGGCATGGAATTACCTCCCTTTTCAGTGATTCAGTATTATTATAAAAGTATAGATGACATATGTCAACAATACCTCAAGCCTTATTTCCATAGGTTTCTTCATAGCGCTTGCGCTTGCGGACAAAGGTCGACGGCGTGATGCCCAAGGCCTTGGCGGCGGCGCGGACGTTGCCTTCCTGTTCGTAGGCCATCGTCAGGTAATGGTATTCCAGCTTTTCCAGCGTTTCGTTTAAGTCGGAAGGGAGTTCGTCCGGTACTTCGGCAGCCGTCTCCGGCGCGGCTTCTTTGGCTGCCTGTTCGGCTGGGACGACAGGATTCGTCGGCCGGAGCAGGTGGAGGTCTTCCGGCTTGATTTCGTCGCCGGAGCTGATGATGACGGCCCGTTCGACGATGTTTTTCAGCTCGCGGATATTGCCGGGCCAGGGGTATTCGTTCAGGAGCTGAATGGAAATGTTGGAAAACCTCTTCTTAAAATTGTATTTTTGATTGAGCTTGCCCAAAAACGACAGGGCCAGGGGGGTAATATCCTTTTTGCGGAACCGCAGGGGTGGGATAGAAATGGGAAAGACTGTGAGGCGATAGTATAAATCCTCGCGGAATTGGTCGTTCTTCACCATGTCTTCCAAATTGCGGTTCGTCGCCGCGATGATGCGCACGTCGATTTTTATCGGCTTGGTGCCGCCGACGCGCATGATTTCCTGCTCCTGAAGGGCTCGCAGCAGCTTGACCTGCATGTCTTTCGGCAGCTCGCCGATTTCATCGAGAAAGAGTGTTCCCTTGTCGGCTAATTCGAACAGGCCGATTTTGCCGCCCCGGCTGGCTCCGGTAAAGGCGCCGCTTTCGTAGCCGAAGAGCTCGCTTTCGATGAGGCTGGGCGGGATGGCGCCGCAATTTACCTGGATGAAGCTGTTTTTGGCCCGGCTGCTGTGCTGGTAGATATATCGGGCCATGACTTCCTTGCCGACGCCCGTTTCGCCGAACAAGATGACCGTCGTGTCCATGGGGGCGACGCGGTTGGCCAATACCATGGCTGCCAGGGCCGTTTCATCGCGGACGATGAGCTCCCGCTCCGTAAGGGGCGTCTGAATGTGTTCCAGCTCGAGGCGAAGGCGCTCGATGGCGTCGGTCTTTTCCTGTATCGATTCCTTGAGGTTGTAGATTTCCGTCAGGTCGCGGACGTTGGTGACGATCATAAGGAGTTCGCCGTTTTTGTCGAAAATAGGCGAGCTGGTGACCAGGGCTTCCTTCCCCGATTTGAACCGCTGCTGCAAGGTGACGGGCCGCTTCGTGCGGGACACGATGAGAGAGCCCGACTCGGAGATGAGCTTCTGCTGCACCAAATCGGCCATATTCTTTCCTAAGATTTCGTCTTTTGTCAGGCCGGTAATTTCTTCGTACGAATGGTTGATGCGCAGGACGTTGCAGTTTTTATCGGTAATGAAAATACCGTCGAAGGAGTATTCGATAATCGCGTTCAGGTGTTCTGCCGCTTCGGCGACAGTGGAAAAAATTTCTTTCGTTCCCATAGGACTCCTCTCTTCCAGCATGCTGTTTAGTGTAGGGCGGTCATGGCTGGATCTTTCGCGCGTAAGAATTGGGGATATGAAGCAGGCTGCGGTATTTTTGAACAACTCGCCGGGAAATTGCTGTATGGAATTGCGCCGACAGCATTTCTACCAGCTGGGCGTCGCTGTACGGGCGTTCCTTATCTTCTTCGCGGATCAGCTGGCAAAGGGCTTTCTTGACGGCGTCTTTGGAAAGGGACTGGCCGTCTTTCCGCAGGGGGCATTGGAATAAGGCCTTGAAGGGAAGGGTCCGGTACGGCGTCTGCACGTATTTGTCCTTGATGGCACGGCTGATCGTCGATATATGGAGTCCCGTTTTCTCCGCCATGTCCTTGAGCGTCATAGGCCGCAGGGCATGGTGAGTCTCCAGGTATTCGCGCTGCCATTCCCAAATCGCGCCGGTCAGCGCGGCGAGGGTCTGGCGCCGGCGTTCTATATTGTGGAGCAGCAGGGAGCAGCGGGCGTGCTTCTGCTGGAAATAGGTTTTGATATCCGGGTCGTCGGCCTGATGCATCATGGCGATATAGTAATCGCTCATGGAATAGGAGGCGAACCACGTGTCGTTCAGGATAATTTCATATTCCCCTTCGGTTGGCCGGATGACGACGTCGGGAACGACGTAGGCGTCTGCACTGTCAAAGAGGCCCTTCAGCGGGGCCGGGTCGAGGGCGCGGATGCGCCGGATAGTCGGCAGGACCTGCTGTTTCGGAAGGCCCAGGGCCCGGCAGACGGCGGCGATATGGTTTTTCCCGATATCTTCTAAGAACGAGTCGACGAGGGTTTCCGCTAAGGGCGTCAGCTCACCCTTTCGCCGCAGCTGCAATTTCAGGCACTCCTGCAGCGACGATGCGCCGATTCCCGGCGGATGCAGGCCCTGCAGGATGGCGACGGCCTGGGAAAACAGTCCGTCCGGTAGGGGAAAGCGCGATACATCTTGTTCCGTCACCGTCAAATAGCCTTGGTCGTCGACGCACTGGGCCAGATAATTCAGCAGAGCCCACTGGGGCTTGGTAAACTGGCTAGGATTGAGCTGCTCTATGAGGAAATTTTTGATCCTGTCCTTGTCCGGCGCGGCGACGAACTGGAGAAATTCTGCTGTGCCGCCGCGGGACGACGACGGATGGTAATCGAGAAAGGGATTTTCTTCCGACTCCTTCTGCAGCAGGCTGCGCAGGTCTTCCGAGGACATGGACAGGATTTGCAGCGATTGGATCTGCATAGCCGACAGCTTTTGAATTTGTTCTTGCGTAAGGGTCATACGTGCGTCCATTGGCATATCCTCAGTCCTTTAGGCCGGGCAAGTCCGTATACTGCGTCTTGCCCGACGAGTTTTTGGGAATCGCGGCGACAGAGCGGATGGTAAAGCAGCTGGGATGAAGGCCCGCCTTGGCGACGAGGAAATCCTCCAAGTCGGAGCAGTCCGTTTCCGGAGCCGTCGTAAAGACGAGCAGGTCGTCGTCGCCGCCGGTGCAGGCGAAATCCCTGTCGGCGAAGGCGTTTTTGAACAGCTGCTCGACTTCGTCCATGTTGACCCGCTTGCCCATGATTTTGACAAACCGTTTTTTGCGGCCGGCAATATAGTAGAAGCCGGCTTCGTCGCAGTAGGCCAAGTCGCCCGTAAGCAGGCGGCCGTGCCGTTCGTCTCCTAATTGGAGGTCGTCGGCGCCATGGGCGTAGCCCAGGGATACGTTGGGGCCGTCGTAGCACAGCTCGCCGATTGCGTTGGGTTCGGTCAGCTCGGCGTGGTCGTCGTCCAAGATGCGGAAGGAGCCGCCGGGGATGGCGACGCCGATGCTGCCGATCTTGCGGAGGCAGTCGGCCGGCGGCAGGTAGGACATGCGGGCCGTCGCCTCGGTCTGGCCGTACATGACGACGAAGCGCTTTCCCGTGCCGGCAGCGTATTGGCCGAATTCCTTCTGTAATTTTTTCGACAATTTTCCGCCGGCCTGAATCATCAGCGTCAAGTCGGGAAGCTCCATTTTGGTGAATTTCAGACGGCGCAGGCATTCGTACGTAAAGGGAACGCCGGCGATGGACGTCACTCTTTTTTCCTTGCAGAACTGCCAAAAGGCCGCGTCGAAAACCGTCGCCGTCGTCAGGCATTCTGCCGCGCCGCAGAGGACGTGGCTGTTGATGACGGACAGCCCAAAGGTATAGTGCATGGGCAGGCTCGATACGGGCCTGTCGGCGGCGGTTAGTTCCAGATACTGGGCGATAGAGGCGGCGTTGGATTGGATGTTGTCGTAGCTCAGGCGGACGAGCTTCGGGCTTCCCGTACTGCCTGACGTCGTCAGCAGCAGGCCCAGGTCTTCGTATAAGGCCGGCGACGTATTATTATGGCGGTATACGTCGTAGTCATACAGCGAATAGAGGGGATTGCCGCCTTCTGTTCCATGGGGGCAAAAGATGAATTCCGGGCGGTACGCGGCCAGGAGGCCCTGTTTCAGCTCGTCGTCCATGGCTTCGTCTATGAGCAGGGGGACGACGCGGCGTTGCAGGCAGCACAAGTAAGACAAGGCCGAACCGATGGTATTGCGGCATACGATGGCTGCCAGGGATCGGGACGGCACGATGCTGCCCAGCTCGTCGGCATGGGCATACCAGGTTTCATATGTCGCCTCCTGTCCGCAATCGTCTTCAAAGAGCGTACAGGTTTTGAAGTCGGGATGTTTGTCAAAGAAATACATAGGAAAGCCTCCTTACTCTATGACGCGGGAGAGGGATTCAAGCATGTTGTATCCATCCCACAGGACGTTCATATCCAAGGCCTGTCCGACAGGTACGATGCGGTCGACGCCCATAGCGCCGGCTTCGACGAGGGCCTGCTTCAGCACTGCCGGATCGATGCCCAGGGTGGAGACGGTCTGGACCTTCTTGACGGCAAAGGGCAGGACTTCGTCGAGGGTCCGGATTGGGAATTGGAAGAACTGGCCGAAGGAGCCTGATAAGGCCGTAATGTCCGGCGGCAGGGACGACAGGGTGTATACGTACAGCCGGTTGGTCCGGAAGGCCGCCGACTGGAGGTGCGGCTGGGTCATGGCGAATTTCCAGGCGTCGGTGTATTTGCTGCTGGCCTTGATAGGCTGCAGGTCATAGGCTTTAGCTTCGGCAGCGACGGCGTCCCACCAGCGCCGCTGCGCCGCTTCAAAGGCCGAGCCCCTTTCGTCGAGCCAGAAGACGAAGCGCGGGCTGGAGCAGGCATTCTGGTCGGCTTCGTACGTGTCGTTGTAGAAGCGGTGCGCCCAGGCGCGCAGCTCGTCGTCCGTACCGTTCTGAATACTGGAGCAGTCGAAGACGGCGAAGGAATATCTGTCGGCAAAGACCAATTCTACGCCTTGCGGCGGCAGGGGAAAGGTCCGTATTTCAGCGATAGACTTGTCGCCGCCCCAGACGATGCGGCCGTCGCACTGCTGAGAAAAACGGCTTGTCAGCTCGTCGTCGCGGCCGTAGGTGACGATGGCGTTCTGCCTGCGCAGGGCGGTGAATTTGTCATCCTGCAAAATCCTGTGAATTAAATCACATATAGGGGCGGCAGCCGGAGCCAGGCGCGGTGAGACGCGGACGATGTTGCCGTTTCCAGCCAGCAGGGAAATGCACAGGCTGTAGGCGAAGATGGTCGGCATGTTTGCCGGCGCGATGTGAAAGATGAGGCCCCGTCCAAGGCGGGCTTCCTGCTGGGAAAGATGCAGGCTCAGCTGCTTGAGGTGATTGGGACGCAGCCAAAAGCCGAGAACGCCCCAGGCAGGCTCGGTCCGGGTTATGGGATGATGACGCAGTTCGCGCGACAGCACGGCAAGAAAATCCAGTACGACAGGGGCGAAGGGCTTCATCGGGAATGGTTTTTCCGGTATAGAGCCGGCTAAAAGCGTGTATTGATTATTCATGAGTATCGCTGCACCCCCTGATTTCAGCCTGCGGAATGCGGCCGTCAATGCGGAAATACTTTCCCTTGCGGCCGCAGGGACAATCGTCAACGCCTAAGATGGCGCCCATGTCCTCCGTCAAAAGCGAATGGCCGGGATAAGAGACGGCCATAGGAGAAAGAACCTGAAGGATTCCTGATTTTCCTATGGGACAGGGAGAGAAATCCTCCGGGTCTCTGACGATGACGTCGGAAAAAATGCTGGCGTGGAGGTGGCCGGCTTCGCATTCCATGTATACGCAGCCCGTCTGCTCGGCCATGCCGTAGTAGTTATGGACACGGGAAATGCGGAACTGGTCGTACAGCCGCCGTTTATAAGCCTCGGCCGACACGGCCTGGGCTTCCATTTTTTTCCAGCCGCCGCCGTGGATGACGACGGCATTGGAAAAGTCGAAGGAAAGCCCCGCGGCGGCAATGGCCTGGCACAAATATTTCCAAATCATGAAGGTAAAGCCGAAAATGAGGACTGGTCCCGTGCGGGAGGCGAAGGCCTGCAAGGCCTCTTTATTTAAGGTCAAGTCGTCTGTCAGGGCGTAATATTTTTTCTTAGCGAAGATGGAAAAACCCAGGATAGCGGCTCCGCGGGCGTTGAACGCCGCCCGGTCGGTAAAGACGGACGGCGAATCGACGATGAGCATGGGCACGCGGCCTGCGCCGAGAAAATCCTTGACGATGGCGTATAAGGTGAGCTGCTGGTTTTGCGCCGTCGCCGCGTCCAGGACGATGCGGGAGCGGGCCTGGCCCGTCGTTCCCGACGACGTGATGATCTTGAAAATTTCTTCGTCAGGAATACTCTGCAATTTCAAGTATTTGAATAAGCGGATCGGCAGCATGGGAATTTGCTCCAGAGCCGAAAACCGTCTGCCGTACCCGAATACGTCGAGGGCTTGGCCGTAGGGCCGGCAATGACGGCGATGATTCTCTGTCAGCTCTTGAAAATAGGGCAGATACTGCTTTTCTTTTTCTTCCTGCGTCCAGGCGTAGGGCGCGTACGACAGCCATTGGCTATAGTCCATACTGTTTCTTCACCTCCTGGGTGAGCATGAAAGGAAGGCCGTGGCCGGGATAGGTCCAAATGGGAGTCGGCAGGGAGCGCAGTACGTCTTTGCCGACGGTTTGGTAAGCCTCGTCGTCGCCGCCGGGCAGACGTGTAATGACTTCTTCGCCGGGAATGAAGTAATCGCCGGAAAACAAGAGAGCGTCGTCGGCGACGATGCAGATGCTGCCCGGCGTATGGCCCGGAGCGGCGATGCAGCGGAAGGTGTGCCCCTTCCAGGCGAAATCGTATACTGGGTCGTTGAAGACGATATTCGCTGCCCGACAGGTAAATTTCGGATAAGAAACATGCAGCTTGCCGCCGCTTTTAAAGTACAGATACGATTCCATGATGCGTGTCATGTTCATCTTCGTATTTTGGATGCCGTCGCTGCATTTTTTGCTGGCGATGACGGAGAGGTGCCAGCGGCTGCGCAGGTCGTTGAGGCCGGCGATGTGGTCGCAGTGCTCGTGAGTGAGCAAAACGTATTCCGGGACGAGATGGTGTTCCGCCGCATACGTGTTGATTAGGTCGGCATTGTTCGGGTCAATGAGCAACGCGCTGCTGCCGGACGTGAAGATATAGCAGTTGCTTTCCGTCAATGGATCGACCAGGCATGCCGGCTCAGGGAGTTTAAATGTCGACTCCATATTTACGGAGGATGTCCATGCCTTTTTCATAAGAGCTGAAAGCCAATACGTCCGGCGTATCGATGGAAATGTCGAAGGTATCCTCCATGTCTTCCATGAGCGTCATGTGGCCCATAGAGTCCCATAATTTGATGGAACGGTATTTTAAACCGGGGAGCTGGTCTTTCGTTAATTTGAAGTTGGTCATGAAGAGTTTGTCGTATTTTTCTAAGTTTGTCATAATATCACCTTTTCTGTCGTTAGTTAAAGAGTACAGGAAAACAAGGCCTCCGGCAGCAGATAGCAGTACGTGCCTTCGGCGACGATGATTCCGTCTTGATTCGTACAGACGCTGCGCAATGTCGCCGCGTAGCCGCGATCGTGCGGCCTTATTTCCAGCACTGCTGCCGTCGACGTCACCGTGTCGCCGACGTACGCCGGCTCTGGAAAGCGTACGCTGCTTTCCATGAGGATGGCGCCGTCGCCGGGAAGCTGCGTTTCCATGAGGGCTGACAGCAGGCTTTCGACGAGCGAAGGCGGGACGACGGGACGTTTAAATCCGCATTGGGCGGCAAAGGCCGCGTCGGCGTGGAGTTTTCCGTAATTTCCCGTAAGGGCGGCAAAGCCTTGTATATCGGCTTCGGTTATCGTCTTTTGCGCCGACGCCGTATGACCGGCGCAAAGGTGTTTTTTCTCCGGCCGTTGGTCGTCGGACTCTGCTTTCAGCGCCGCCGCCAGCTGGGTAAACTGGGCCGGCGTGCAAAGCTGCTCGAAGCGTTTCGCCGCCAGTCCCTCTGGCGACACGCAGGCCGTCATGCAGCCGCAGACGAGAAGGCAGATATCGCAGATGGCCGTATCTACCTGGTAGGTAAATTCATGCTGGGGAAATTGTTTCTTCAGCTTTTCCACTTCTTTGGTGCGGTCATACCGGCTGTTGCAGCCGCCGCAGTATTTTATCCCTATCTTCATGGGGAACTCCTACAAGTGCCCGTTCTGTAAGATGGCCTTGGCCTGGGCAATTAATTCGTCGCTGACACCGCTGACTAAGATGACATCTTCGATTTCAGGGATGTGTTCTTTGACCGTTGCAGAGATTAGCTCTTCTGTTGTTAATTGGGCAGAGGGGCAGCCGCTGCATTTTCCCGTCAGGCGGATGCGAAGTACATTGTCGGTATAATCGACGACGACGACGTTTCCTTGATGTGAAGCCAACGACGGGCGGACGTAGGTGTCCAATACGCCTTCGATTTCGGCGCGAGTAGCTGTAGACATGGGGGTCACTCCTTTTCCTTAACTATTATATGGTAATATATAAGCAATAACTATGCCAAATGCTGTGGGGGAAGCTCTCTGCCGGCCTGCGCGCAGGATTATCCCAGCTGAAAATGGCAAAAAATCCAAGTGAAAATGAAAAATACAAGACGGTGAAGCGGCGTGATGCACCGTTTTTTGTCAAACTGCCGGCAATTTCTCCTGTCGCATCTCCTGTTTTGAAACAAAATTGGTTTTGATATCTATTATTGTGCCAAAAATGACGTATTCAGAATTATTGAACCATTATTGAAACAACAATGCGGTTTCTCTTGTTGCAATTTTAGCACAAAAGACAATATTTGCCTATGGCAAGAACCAAAAATGAAGCAAAAAGAGGCATGAAGATTTTTATTTTTCCCCACAATCATGGATTCATTTCCTGTTTGCAGAAAAATTTTTCTGAATTTCAGCCTAATTGTGTCAGCTTGGCACGATTATTGCTAATTATATAAGCAAGACACTGCGATGAAACGAGACCCTTGTGCGTCCGTGCAGTCTTTACTATCTCTCGATGTATTTTCCCGGAAAGGATGATTTATTTATGACGTTAATGACTGGCGAACAGTATATTGAAAGCATGAGAAAACTGAATTTGCAGGTATACATGTTTGGCAAAAAAGTAGAATGTCCTGTAGACGACCCGATTCTCCGTCCCTCTCTGAATTCCGTCCGCATGACTTATGACTTGGCTCAGATGCCGGAATATCAGGATTTGATGACCGTTATGTCTCCGTACACGGGCGAACGGGTAAACCGCTTTACGCACATTCATCAGAGCACGACTGACTTGATGAACAAAGTAAAAATGCAGCGTCTCCTCGGCCAGAAAACGGCTTCCTGCTTCCAGCGCTGCGTAGGCATGGACGCTTTCAACGCCGTATTTTCCACGACGTATGATATTGACCAGAAATACGGCACCCACTATCATGACAACTTCATGACCTTCATGAAACGGGTGCAGACGCAGGACCTTACAGTTGACGGCGCCATGACCGACCCGAAGGGCGACCGCGGCTTGGCTCCCCACGCACAGGAAGATCCTGATTTGTACCTCCACGTCGTAGAACGCCGCCCCGACGGTGTCGTCGTCCGCGGCGCAAAAGCTCATCAGACGGGCTTCATCAACTCCCATGAAGTTATCGTCATGCCGACGATCGCCATGGGCGAAGACGACAAGGACTACGCTATTTCCTTCTCCTGCCCGACCGACGCCGAAGGCATTTTCATGATCGTCGGCCGTCAGTCCTGCGATACGCGTAAGCTCGAAGGCGCTGAAATGGATACGGGCAACCCCGAATTCGGCGGCACGGAAGCTCTCGTTATCTTCGACAACGTATTCATTCCGAACGAAAACATCTACCTCAACGGCGAATATGAATTTGCCGGCGTTCTCGTCGAACGCTTCGCCGGCTATCACCGTCAGTCCTACGGCGGCTGCAAGGTCGGCGTAGGCGACGTCCTCATCGGCGCCGCTGCGTTGGCTGCCGATTACAACGGCTGCCCGAAGGCATCGCATATCAAAGATAAGCTCATCGAAATGCAGCACCTCAACGAAACGCTGTATGCCTGCGGCATCGCCTGCTCCGCATTGGGTACGAAGACCGCTTCGGGCAACTACCTCATCGACCTCCTGCTGGCGAACGTCTGCAAGCAGAACGTCACCCGTTTCCCCTATGAAATCGTCCGCCTCGCCGAAGATATTGCCGGCGGCCTCATGGTAACGGCTCCGTCTGAAAAAGACCTTCGCGATCCGAAGATCGGGCCGTATGTTGAAAAATATCTCCGCGGCGTAAGCTCCGTATCGACGGAAAACCGCTTGAAAGTACTGCGCCTCATCGAAAACCTCAGCCTTGGCACGGCTGCCGTCGGCTACCGCACGGAATCCATGCACGGCGCAGGCTCGCCGCAGGCGCAGCGCATCATGATTTCCCGTCAGGGCAACCTGCGCATGAAGAAACAGCTGGCTAAAGCTATCGCGCATATTGAAGACTAATTTTGGTATCACTTCACTGCTTATGAATGATGTATAAGGCATATCCGCCCTGAGGCCTGACTCCTTGCCTCCGGCGGTATGCAGTTGCAAGGCAAGATCTCCCTGCAGGCGGCGTGCGCCGGCACGTTTACCTGACAGGGAGATTTTGCATCATGAGAGTATAACGGATAAGAAAGGCGGAATATACATGGCTATTGGATTGAAAGCTCCCGGATACTATATCCAGGGCGAAGGCGAATTGGATAAGTTAGGCAAGTATGTAAAAAAATTAGGGACGACGTTTTTGGTGTTGCTGTCTCCCAACAATAAGAAGCGCATTGGCGACCGCATTGCGGCCTCACTGGAAAGCACCGATAAAAAGGTCGTATTCTGTGAATTTGGCGGCAAGTGCACGAAGCAGGCCATTGAAGATGCAATGACTGTAGCCAAAGAAAGTGGCTGCGACGTCATCGTCGGCGTCGGCGGCGGCACGGCTCTCGATACGTCGAAGGCCGTCGCTACGAATTTAGGCGGATTGCCATCTGTCATTATTCCGACGATTGCGTCTAACGACGCGCCATGCAGCAGCGTAGCTGTCATTTATAACGATGAAGGCGTGGTCATCAAGGCCCTCATGATGCACCGCAACCCCGACGTCGTCCTCGTCGATACGGGAATCATTGCCCAGGCTCCGAAGCATTATCTCGTTTCCGGTATGGGCGACGCCTTGTCGACGTATTTTGAAGCCCGTGCCTGCTACCGCAGCGGCGCAAAGACCATGTCCCGCGGCAAGTGCTCCATGACGGCCCTGGCTTTGTCCGAATTGTGCTATCAGACGCTCCTCAAGAATTCTCTGAAAGCCCTGGAAGCTGTAGAACAGCACGTCGTCACGCCGGAACTGGAAGCCGTCGTCGAAGCCTGCGTATATTTGAGCGGCGTCGGCTTTGAAGACGGCGGCCTGGCTGCGGCGCATGCCGTCAACGACGGATTTGCCTATGTGCCGCAGGCCCACGGCATGTCGCACGGCGAAAAGGTAGCCTTCGGTTTGCTGGTGCAGCTGCAGCTGGAACAGGCTCCGCAGGAAGAATGGGATACAGTCCTGCAGTATATCAAGTCCGTTGGCTTGCCGTCGTGCTTAGCCGATATGGGCATTACAGACGTCAAGGAAGACGAACTTCGCCAGGTTGCCGCCGCAGCGACAGTTCCGACGCAGTTTACGAAAAACGTCCGCGCCGATATTACGGCTGACGAAGTATACGCTGCCATTATGGCAGCCGACGCGGCCGGCCGAGCCTAAGGCTATGTTTACCGTAACGCCGGCGGCGAAAGGGTATATTCAAAAGCATGGCGGACACGTTATCATATCCTTGACGTTTGAGCCGTCCTTGGGCGGGACTTGAAAAGGTGATCGCATCTGGGGCAGTTATGTTCCGGAAATTGGTTTAGGTAAACCAATTCAAGGCGGTTTTCTGCGTAAAGAATGCGACGGAATAACCATATGGTATCACAGTCGTCTCAAGATCAAGGAAGGCTTTTCTTCTATACGCATAGCACTCCGTTCCATCTGGATAAGCTCTTGGCTTGAAGTGGAAGGGGCTGCGGGATATGCTGTCATACCGCCGGCAGCTGACAAAACATAATATAATGAAAAAGATGTCGCTTGAAGAAAGATCGGTTTCTTCGGCGACATCTTTTTTATGGGTTGTTTAGGCTATGTTTAAGATGAAGGCTCTTGAAAGGGACTGGCTGTATGACTGATGAATCCTCCATGCGAAATTTGCAAGGAAGTCCTAAGGCAAAGGTTTCTTGCGTATGATTAAGCGCTTTGCTTACCAAAACCGCAACGAGGAAGGGGTGTCATCTGAATAGGAAGATGTGAGCAACCAGCCTTGCCGAAGCGCCTGTATAAATAGCGTTAGAACCCCCTCACAGTGGCCGCTGTGAGGGGGTTCGTTCGGTGCATCTACAATGCTCCTTGTTTCATTCATTCTTCATGGTTAGTATATCATATCCTGAAGAATTTACAAGGTGAAAATCGCTTTAAAGGATATCAATTTGGCACATTTTCATGGCCTCCAAGGCCCGCGCGTGGCTTTCCGGCGTGACGCCGGCGCAGCATGAAGCGTCGACGCAGATTTCTTTTTCCGGATAGAAGGCTTTCAGCAGCATGGCGTTGGAAATGACGCAGATATCCGTACATACGCCCATGAGGACGATGCGGTCGTACTCCGCCGTTTCAGCAATCAAATCGGTGCTGCCGAAGGTAGGCTTTTCCAAGATGGTGGCAAATAAGGTATACGGCAGGAGCTGACGGCATATATTCCAGCCCTTTGTATCCTTGATACAGTGCGGGACCGGAAGTTTCTGCCCTTCCTGCGTGTCTAAGTAATTTTCTCCGTGCGTATCCTGCGTGAAGATCAAGTCGGTGCTGACGGACGTGTCCTTTTTGCTGGCGACGATTTTAGCTTCGATGCGCGGTACGACGGCCTGGGCTTCCTTGGTCCCCAGGGCGCCGTCGATGAAGTCGTTCTGCATGTCGATGATGACGTAAGCCTGATTCATACAGTATCCCTTCTTCCTTAATGCTGCTGCTTGAGTTCGCGGACATAGGCCGGCACGTCATGGCAGACCATGAGCCCTGACATGAGGGCGACGCCGGCAACGGGCGTAGTGCCGAGCTCTTTGACCGTTTGAAGATTGATGCCCCCTAAGGCGTAGACGGGAATCGACACGGCGTCGCAGATGGCCTGGACGGTCTGCGTGCCGATTGGCGGCATCGTTTTTTTGCAGTCTGTCGGAAATACGTGGCTGGCCATGATGTACGTTGCGCCCAGCTTTTCGGCGCGCGCTGCTTCCTCCGGCGTATGGACGGAAACGCCCAGGGTCGTCATATAATAGAGAAGGGACGAATGGGTTTCCAAATACTCCAGCGAACACTGGAAACGGGGAACGTGCAGGCGGATGGCCGCTTTGCCGAAGTGGTGGAGAATGCACGTCTTGTCGTGCATGTTGCACAGGCGCAGCGCTTTTTTTGCGTATTCGACGTATTCATCTTCTGACAGCGTTTTTTCGCGAAGAACAATGGTATCGACGTCGGACGCGGCGATTTGTTCAAGCTGGTCCCAATAATTCGTCGTGGCAAGTTCGCGATTTGTTATTGCAACTACTTTTAACACAATAATATCACCCGATCGTTGTATAGTATAATGACATAAAATTATAATGTATATATACTATTACTATATATTAATCTCATAGCTCCGTCAATGTTTATACGGTAGGAATATAGGTCATTCTAAAAATAAATGATGTAAGGGCATACACTGTATAAATTTTTACAAAAATAAGTATTTTCTGGAGATTTATCTAACAAAATAAATGCCGCGAAGATATAGAAATAATGATAAATAATCATAGCAAAGACAGCAGGGGGAGATAACAAAAACAGCTTGGCAGTGGATTAGTCTGCAAGCTGTTTTTGCCGTTTCTATAGTTAGGTTATAAAAAGGAGATAGCTTATACATAGATGTAGTCGCTGGTCACAGGCTGCAGGCCCATGTGCTTGATGGCGGCGTACATTTCGTCGAAAGAGCGGCTGTCGGTGATTTCAAACTGTTCGTCGCCCATTTCGGAGCCGTCGTCTTCCAAGTGGCCGCCGATGCCGACGCAGACGCTGGCCGATACCTTCGTAGCGGCGATTTTCATGATGGCGTTGCGGTACCGGGCGCTTTCTCGGCTCGATACGACGATGCCCGCATAGGGGAGAAACAGGCGGTAGGCGCAGATGATCTGCGTGAGCTTCCGTTCGTCTACGTCTTTCGGATTGATTTTATCGTTGTTGATAATCGGGCACAGCCGCGGACAGGACAAGGAAATTTCAGCGTGAGGATATTTGCGCTGCATGAGGTAGGCGTGCATGCCCGTGGCGACGGCGTCTTTCTGATAGTCGTCGAGGCCGAGAAGGGCAGCGAAGCCGACGCCGCGCATGCCGCCTAAAATTGCCCGTTCCTGAGAATAGAAGCGGTAGGGGAAGATGCGCTTATTTCCAGCCAGGTGCAGCGTTTCGTATTTCGTCGAGTTGTACGTTTCCTGGAATACCGTAACGTAGTCGGCGCCGCATTCGTGGAGGTATTTGTAATCGTCGGAGTTGACCGGGTAGATTTCCATGCCGATGACCCGGAAATACTGGCGGGCGATCTTGACGGCGTTTCCGATGTACTGAATGTCCGACATCTTCGGGCTTTCGCCGGTCAGCATGAGGACTTCTTCGATGCCGGCGTTGGCGATGTTCTGGCATTCGCGGTGGAGCTCTTCGTCGTTCAGGCGGGCCCGCTTGATTTTATTGTGGGAGTTGAAGCCGCAGTAGATGCAGTAGTTGTCGCAGTAGTTGGCAAAATAAATCGGCGTGAGGATGGAAATGTTGGAACCGAAATGGCGGCGCGTCACGATGTGGGCCTTCTGGGCCATTTGTTCCAAATACGGAGCGGCGGCCGTCGACAAGAGGGCCATGAAGTCCCGCGGTTCCAGGTGCTGCTTATTCAGGGCCCGTTCGACGTCTTGGGACGTATAGCCTTCGTCATGGAAGGCGTCGTGGTATTTCGTCACTTCGTCGAGCATGTTCGAATCAAGGACTTCCATGCCCGGAAGATAGGTCATGTGGTCAATGCGTTGTTCTGTCATCGTCGTACCTCCTTAGTCGCCCAAGAATCCTGTCAGCGGGTCTGACGCCGATGCCGTTTCGCTGACGCGGCCCATGCCGGCCAGATAGGCCTGACGGCCTGCTTCAATCGCCTTGCGGAAGGCGCTGGCCATGAGGGGCAGGTCTCCTGCCGTCGCCAGGCCCGTGTTGGCCATGATAGCGGCGGCGCCCATTTCCATGGCTTCGCAGGCCTGGGACGGGCGGCCGATGCCGGCGTCTACGATGATGGGCAAGTCGATTTCGTCGATGAGGATTTGGATGAAATCCTTCGTGGACAGGCCCTTGTTGGAGCCGATCGGCGACGCTAAGGGCATGACGGCGGCTGCGCCGGCCGATACGAGGTCGCGGGCCGTGTACAGGTCGGGGTACATGTAGGGCAATACGACGAAGCCTTCCTTGGCCAGGATTTCCGTCGCCTTTACCGTTTCGACATTGTCGGGAAGCAAGTATTTAGAATCGCGCATGATTTCGATTTTGATAAAGTCGCCGCAGCCGATTTCGCGGGACAGACGGGCGATGCGGACGGCTTCGTCGGCGTTGCGGGCGCCCGACGTGTTGGGAAGAAGGGTTACGCCCTTGGGAATGAAGTCGAGGATATTATCTTTCTGCCCGGCTTCGACGCGGCGCAGGGCCATCGTGACGATCTGCGCGCCGGCCTGTTCGACGGCAGCCTGAATCAGGTTGACGGAATACTTGCCCGAACCGAGAATGAAGCGGGATGTAAATTCATGACCGCCGAGAATCAACGTGTCTTTTTGTTCCATGAGAAACAACTCCTTTGTATTTGCTGCTGTATGAGATAATGGTACTTCTGTGCGGGGAATGCCTATCAGCCTCCTCCGACGAACTGGACGATTTCCATCGTGTCGCCGTCGCATAAGGTGACGGTGCGATAGGTTCCGCGCTTTACGATAGCGCCGTTCAGCTCGACGGCGATGCGTTCCGGCCGCAGCTCTTCCTGGTCCAAATAGGCCTGCAAATTCATGCCCGCAGCCTGGACTTCTTTTCCATTAATTCGTACCATCGGCGTTCTCCTTTCATAAAAAATAAGCCGCACGAAGAGAATTACACCCGCGGTGGTGTACCCCTTCGTGCGGCTTTGTCAGTCACACTCTACATATTATTATAGCGAATAGATGCTTCTTGTCAAGATATTCGTGAATTTTAGTACATATGACAGCGCAAACTAATTGTGGGAAAATTTATTATATAAGAGTAAATGACGTATAATGTAACGGCAATACCCGTACCGGCATATGGCTGCATGGCGTTTATAACGCAACGATAGCAGCCATATCAACTAGTTAAAGGAACTATTGAAAATGTCCTTTCAAAAAATACCTACAACTACTTTACACTATTAGCCGAGAGAGTTCTGCTTGACATGTCTGAAAACTGTATTATAATACAATTATTGGTCTTTTTTTATTGGCGTTTTTGTGCATACAGACCTTGAAACCATCTCGATTTTTGAAGAAATCGAGATAAATTTATTTATAAAATTGCAAAATCAACGGCTGGAGTTTGATCCATGCCATACAAAACGGAGGGATTTTAAGATGAAATTCGGACTGTTAAAGGATATCAAAACCGGCGAATACCGCACCATTGTTACACCTGCGGAAGTCGACGCCATTGTGGGCGACGGCCACGAGGTCTACGTCCAGCGCGGCGCCGGTATCGGCGCGGGCTTTTCGGACGAGCAGTATGAGAAAGAGGGCGCTAAACTGGTGGACACCATGGAGGAAATCTATGGGACATGTGACTTTGTTACCAAGGTCAAGGAACTGGAGCCCTGTGAGTTTCCCCTGCTGCGGGAGAATCAGATCATCCTGACCTGCATTCATCCTGCCGCTCATCCCCAAGAGGTGCAGGCTCTTCTGGACAGCAAGTGCATCTCTTTCAGCGCTGAGGACAGCCATCGGTATGGCTCCCCTAACTGTGAGGCAGCTGGCAAAATGGGGGCCTTGATGGGTCTTGATTCCCTGTTGTCTATCCACGGGGGCAAGGGAAAATTTGTCAATGGCCTGGGCGGCGCGCCTGGCGTCAAAGCTCTGGTACTGGGCGGCGGTACCGTGGGCCGGGCTTGTGTATCTGTCCTCCACGCCTTGGGGGCCTGGGTGACCGTGATGGACATAAATATCGGCACTTTGCGGGATATTTCCCAGCAGTTCAACGAGGAAATCAATACCCAGATTTCCAACCGGTACAACCTGAAAAAGCTTCTGCCGGAAATCGACGTAGTATATAACTGCGTGCGCTGGCCCAAGAACGCCACGGAGTACATGATCGACCGGGAAATGGTCCGCTCCATGGAGAAGGGCTCCGTCATCGTAGATATCAGCAACGACGTAGGCGCTATTGAGACGTTCCACGAAACCACTCACGACGATCCCCGCTATATCGAGGAGGGCGTGGTTCACTATTGCGTCAGCAACATCCCCGGCGCCATTGCCCAGTCGACCTCCATCGCCTATGCTGCCTCAGTGCTTCCCCACTTCCGTTCCATTTTGAACAACGGGGTAGCAGAGGCCTGCGCCCGGGACGGATTCCTTCGGCGCAGCTTGACTACCTATCAGGGATACCTCACCCATGAGGAAACCAGCGCTATCCAAAACCGGCCCTGGATTCGCCCTGAAGATATTCTGGGGATAGCGGATCGGGAACTGGATCCCGCTCCCCGCACTACGAATACCCGTTCGGAAAACTTCATTCAGCTCTAAGCATACTCGCAGCCCTCTGTGTGGAGAGCTTGGCGAGTTTGGGAAAGTCCTGCTGAGGAGAACCACCCCGGCGGGACTTTCCCTTTATTTTATTTCATGGGAGGAATTTTATGAGCGTCAACGACTTTTTACTGGACTTTGCCTTTGCCTCGCTGTTTATTGTGATTGGACAGTTAATCCGGGCCAAGGTGCCTCTGGTTCAGAAATTTTTTGTGCCGGCCAGCATGATTGCCGGTTTTATCGCTTTGGTCCTGGGGAATCAGGGGTTGAACGTGCTGCCCTTCTCCAACTCCATTGGCAGTTATCCCGGCGTGCTGATCATCCTGATTTTTGCGGCCGTGGGCATGGGGGGATTTTCCTTTTCCAAGACCAAATTCAAGTCTGAGGTGGAGCGGGTTGGCTCCTATTTCTCTTATAAAGTGCTGGCCCAGGCCATTCAGTTTGCCTTTGCGCCTTTATTTGGGGTGCTGGTGATTTCCGAGTTGTTCCCGGAGATCAACTACGGCTTTGGATTTCTGCTGGCTTCCGGATTCTCCGGCGGCCACGGCACCGCCGCTGCAGTGGGATCTGCCATGGCGGAGCTGGGCTTTACTGACGCCACCGACATTGGGATGACCTGCGCCACGGTGGGCATCCTGTCCGGCATCTTCGGCGGGCTGTTCTTTATCAAGATCGGAACCAAGCGAGGCTGGACCAAGTATATTGAGAGCTTCCAGTACATCTCCGGAGACTTGAAGACCGGCCTGATCAAGGATGAGAAGAATCGGGGCTCTATGGGTAAGGAGACCGTCGCCTCCGTAGTGCTGGATCCCCTGGCCTGGCATTTGGCCCTGCTTTTGATAGCTTCCGGCGCAGGCTTCTTGGCCAACGGGTGGATTAAGGACGCCATAGGATTGGACCTGCCCAGCTATTTGCTGGCCTTCCTCATTGGCATGGCTATGTTCCTGTGCTTCCAAAAAACTGGAGTAGGGCATTACATGGACAATACGGTCATCAGCCGTATCTCCGGCACTGCCACTGACTATTTGGTGTTTTTCGGTATCGCCTCTATCAAGATCTCCGTTATTGTGGCGTACGCTATACCGCTGCTGTTGCTGTTGCTGTTCGGCATGGTGCTGGTGGTGCTCACCCTGATGTACTTTGGCGCTGCTATGAATAAAGGCAGCTGGTTTGAGCGCTCCCTCTTCGTGTGGGGCTATTCCACTGGTGTGTTTGCCATCGGCTTTATCCTGCTGCGCATCGTGGACCCGGAAAACAAGTCCAAGACCCTAAACGATACTGCCTTGGCCGGGCCGCTGACTACTCCCTTTGAAATGTTTGCTTGGTCCATGGCCCCCAGTATGCTTCTCTGCGGCCAGCACTGGCAGTTTATTATCCTCTATATTGTGATCTTTGCGGCTTGTATCCTTCTCAACCGCGTCTTTAAGTGGTGGTGGCTCAAGATGCCTCTGAACCGCCCTGCGGAGAATGAGTTCTGATACTGCAAGCCGGAATTTCATCAAAAAAAGAGTATTGCCCATGGGGTATGATTTAACTGCGTTGGATATGCTATTCTTGTTAAATCCTGCGCAACAGCGTATGAACTGTATTTGAAATCAATATAAATTGTAGCAACATGAGGGGCTGCCGCACTGTTACCGTGCGGCAGCCCCTTGATATTTTAATTCTGTTTATAGAAAGGAATGCATCGAACCTGCATTTGGCAGGTGCAAATGTAAAGGAACGGAAGGACGCAAATTCTCAATGTTACATACCGCGGCTGGATATGACCGAGCCATAACCGGATAAAACGAAGGATGAAGATACAAGCTAAGGGCAAGGCTTACGCATGTCTGGTAACGTTGACAGCCGGGAAAAACCGGTATTTGTCAGGCGGCAAAGCAGCAAACAAAATGGCGCGAGCTATCAATGACGCAATGCTTCGGGTATGGAAAGGCCAGCCTCTTCGCAGTTTTACGCTGCCGTGTCAGCCATGACAGCGATGAAAATACAAAGGGATGGTGCGGGAGTATTTTACAAAAGGGATGGATATCACGACTATTTCAGGAACCTATATGCAGCCTGTCTTTACAGAGCTCAATCTTCGGCTGCAAACATGCTGGGGATATAAAACACCTTATGAAGTCTGCCATTAAAACATTGTACTTAGCTTGACAATTCACCGTTGAAAAATAAGGGATAAAGTAAATGGTATATAAATAGAATACAATTAATAAATAATCAATTCATTTATAGTAATGGCTGTTCCCGGCAACAGCAGTAGTATCCGATTATTTAACAAAAACATGATACGACATTATACCTATAAAGTTATTACAAGGTACATTCCAAGTACATTTTGCACAAAAAAACGGGTTCCCGATTCCGGGAACCCGCATGTTTTCTGGAGCCACTAATAGGATTCGAACCTACGACCCTCTCATTACGAAGCTTTGGCTCAAATGTTTGTTCGACGACACAGCATAGAAAATATCTCGAAATTTAAAAATGCTCTAATTTTCGCTGTAAGGAATTTTTATGCGGTGCATGACGCTTTTATCGTGTTACCTCTTAAAAATCGCTTAGAACGGAAATTTGAAAGAGCACCCAGACAGGAAGTGCTTGCTATTTTATGCATAAAGGGATTTTTTCCTGCTTGACTCCTGTTTCAATACTGGATATAATGAAAGTGAAATAAAAATGAGGCATTACACCGACAAACGGTTATAGCCCCTATACTTGACGAGATTTAACCGCCTAAAGTTTGGACGCTACGGGCGGTTATTTCTTTTGCAAGAGAACCACTAAGAGAATCAAAAGTAATAGTGTTACGTTTGTCTCGTTCATGGGCATCACCCCCATTCATTCAAAAATGGATAGGGGCGATATAACCGCCTGCCGTTGTGTATGTGTAATGCCTACGGGAAAATAATACACGACCTACTGATGATATGTCAATAGTACATACATGTCTTTAGGGGTGGCTATATATAAGCGCACACAGGAAAAAGGGACTCCTTTACTATAGGCCAGTATAAGAAGGGACTCCTAAATTTATGAAAAATCCGTGCGGCCATATATATTATATTGACACGAACGCTTTTCCCCCGTGCGGACGGGCTGAGATATACAGCAGAGAACACAGCAGGCAATGCAATTCTTTCGATTCTCTTTTCTGATTCACCACTAAGAAGGGTAAGCAGACACCCAGAGCAGGAGCAGGAAGCGGCAGGGAATGGACGTACATGTATTCCCTTTGGTCTTCTCTCCTAGTGTGTTGCTCCTGCTTGTCTATGTGTCTTCCTTATGTCTGTAAAGGTATACCTTTATGGACATACGAAAATGGCCTGTTTTGGCATCCGTAAATCTTTAAAAACGAATTTACGGATATATCCATAAACGTATTGACCTTTACGGATATTTATGATATGGTGTCTATAAAGACAATCAAACATTTACAGACACACATAGGAGCGTGATAATATGGGCAGACGATTCGCATATGTACGAGTATCAACCAGAGAGCAGAACACAGACAGGCAGACGGCAGAGCTTAGGCAATACGTAGACAATGAGCAATGTATCATCATCGACAAGGCCAGCGGTAAGGACTTCAACAGGCCGAACTATCAGGCATTGCGGCAACTGAGCACGGCAGGCGACACAATCTATATCAAGAGCCTAGACCGACTGGGACGTAATAAAGAAGCGATCAAGAACGAACTTGCCTACTTCAAGAATAAAAGTGTCCGCATCCGTTGCCTTGACCTGCCTACAACGATGATAGACACCGACAATGATTTGATACTAGACACCATAACGAATATACTTATTGAGGTGTACGGTATGATAGCCGAGCAGGAACGACGGAATATTAGGCAGAGACAACAGGAAGGAATAGAGCAGGCTAAGGCGCACGGCAGGCACCTAGGACGGCCTAGAGCAGCATATCCTGCACAATGGGGTGAGGTCTATAGCCAATGGCAGGCGAAAGACATAACAGCTCTAAAAGCTATGGAGCTATTGGGATTGAAACGCTCTACCTTCTATAAGCTGGTAAAACAGTATCAGCAGGAACACCACGAATAACCTTTACAGACACACAGAAAGAGAGCCAGCATATAGCGTGTTGGCTCTTTTGTTGCGTGTACGGGCATACCAATATGACAGTATTCCCTTTTACGTTTTGTATAAATAAAATATTATTGTGTGCTAAAATGGCTTATTCAACACATTGAATATATTAATTATTCATTATTTACGCATAATAATTTTATTTGTTACACATCTGTAAGGGGCATATAAAGCCTTGACACACAAGCAAGTTTATGATATGGAGACATACTGGCACCGCATGGGACACCCCTATTCTTTGAGTTGGTTGAAATAATTGAAGAAAAGTAGTTGTGGCAACTATATGAAGAATGCAGGGACGCAAAGACACCCTATTTCTTCCTTGTGTTGATTTTAAGCGAAAAAGGGGATTACACCATAAAATTTTAGTCCGTGGCAATAATAGAAGGGAGAACAACATATTTTTTATTAAGGGGTTTCCTCTTTCTTTTTAAATTAAATTAATGAGGGAGGTGTCGCCAGTAGGTTGAACTAATTGAAGAAAGAAGGTTTGTCACATGATATGAGGGAAG
>NZ_SJOT01000061.1:0-537 GCF_012027795.1 Megasphaera sp. SW808 | reverse complement strand
CTTCTTTATCACCCTCTTTTCCGTGGCTATCTGCGCCAGACATCTTCTCAGAAACTCAGGGATGTACTGGCCGTAGCCCATCTTGTCAATATTCTCTACAATGCTCAACGCTTCAATAATCGCAAATCCCCCAATAAACATCGTCCTGACCATGTGCGTATGCATCGCAGCATCCAGCAGGACACCCAAGCCCACCACCAGAATCATGGCTGCTTTTTTGAATAGTCCTCGTGTTGCAATGGAAGACATAAAGCTGTGTGTCTTGAATGCCCCGACGAATCCTGTGAGGATGTCGAGGGAAGTCAGAATCACCAGTGCGGTAATCTGCTCGTCAAAGCCACCTACTATATGCTCCAAGACCAACCAAAGGAATGAAAAAAGGACACCCACCTTAATCTCAGTGGATGTCCATAAGTTCCATAACATTGTCATCATCTTTTTCATTATTCCTCACCTTCGGTATCAATTTGTTTCCAGCCCTGCGGATAAGCAATAGGCGACCAGACGTTGTTGTCGATGAGGGATTCATAGATGTGT
>NZ_SJOT01000060.1:0-537 GCF_012027795.1 Megasphaera sp. SW808 | reverse complement strand
TCACATCTACGAATCCCTCATCGACAACAACGTCTGGTCGCCTTCTGCATATCCGCAGGGCTGGAAACAAATTGATACCGAAGGTGAGGAATAATGAGAAAGATGGTGACAACATTATGGAACCTCTGGACATCCACTGAAATAAAGGTGGGTGTCCTTTTTTCATTCCTTTGGTTGGTCTTGGAGCATATTGTAGGTGGTTTTGACGAGCAGATTACCGCACTGGTGATTCTGACTTCCCTCGACATCCTCACGGGATTCGTCGGGGCATTCAAGACACACAGCTTTATGTCTTCCATTGCAACACGAGGACTATTCAAAAAAGCAGCGATGATTCTGGTGGTGGGGCTTGGTGTCCTGCTGGATGCTGCGATGCATACACACATGGTACGCACGATGTTCATTGGGGGCTTTGCAATCATTGAAGCTCTTTCGATTGTAGAGAATATTGACAAGATGGGCTACGGCCAGTACATTCCTGAGTTTTTGCGGCGATGTCTGGCACAGATAGCCGTGGAAAAGAGGGTGATAAAGAAA